>CBFGWJ010000448.1:0-2574 GCA_965652335.1 uncultured Gammaproteobacteria bacterium
AGGCGCTGTTTGCCGACCCGGACATCCTGTTGCTGGACGAGCCCACCAACAACCTCGACATCAATACCATCCGCTGGCTGGAAAACCTGCTGAACCAGCGCAACAGCACCATGATCATCATTTCGCATGACCGCCATTTCCTCAACAGCGTGTGCACCCACATGGCGGACCTGGATTACGGCGAGCTGCGGATCTATCCCGGCAACTACGACGATTACATGACGGCCTCCACCCAGGCGCGTGAACGCCTGTTGTCGGACAACGCCAAGAAGAAGAACCAGATTGCCGAGCTGCAGCAGTTCGTCAGCCGCTTCAGCGCCAACGCTTCCAAGGCCAAGCAGGCTACTTCGCGCGCCCGCCAGATCGACAAGATCGTGCTGGAGGAGGTCAAGCCTTCCAGCCGGGTCAGCCCTTACATCCGCTTCAACCAGGACAAGAAGCTGTACCGGCAGGCGCTGGAAGTGGAAGGCCTGGGCAAATCGTTCGGCGACAAGGCTGTTTTTGAAAATCTCAACCTGCAGGTGGAAGTAGGCGAGCGCGTGGCCATAATCGGCGCCAGCGGCATCGGCAAGACCACGCTGCTCCGCACTCTTCTCGGGGAACTGGAACCCAGCAGCGGCAAGCTGCGCTGGTCGGAGAATGCCCACATCGGCTATTTCGCCCAGGAGCACAGCGCCGATTTCAGCCAGGACATGAGCCTGTATGAATGGATCGCGCAATGGGCCAAAAAGCAGGATGACGAGCAGGTCATCCGCGGCACCCTGGGGCGCATGCTGTTCTCCAATGACGAAATCAACAAGTCGGTGAAAGTGATCTCAGGTGGCGAGCAGGGCCGCATGCTGTTCGGCAAGCTGATGCTGCTGAACCCCAACATCATGCTGATGGACGAGCCCACCAACCACCTCGACATGGAATCCATCGAGTCGCTCAACCTGGCGCTGGAGAACTATCCGGGCACGCTGTTCTTCGTCAGCCATGACCGCGAATTCATTTCCTCGCTGGCCACGCGCATCATCGAAATCACGCCAAATGGCGTGAATAATTTCAAGGGCAGCTACGATGAGTACCTGCAAAGCCAGGGTATCGTGGAGAGCATTCCCCTGCGCGCTGCCGGCTGAAACAGGATCATCAGCCGTTCAATGTCCCTGGGTGGCGGAAGTTTTCCGGGCATCAGGGACCCGGGTGTTGATACAATCCGTGGCCAGGCCTTTGCGGGGTGATGCCAGGGCAGGCAATTGTGGCCGCAAGACCGATTTCGAACCATTGCAGCGCCAGGAAAATATCCACGCCGGTAACCGTTGACATGCGTTTCCCAGTACCACCATTTGCACCCCAGGATACGGACCCCTGTTTTTGCCGCAGCGGCAAACCCTTCATCATCTGCTGCGGTTCACGCGCTGAGCATCGTGCGTTACCTGCGGGTGTGCAGGTATTTCCGGGATTTCTCGACCGGGCCAGTTGCAAATCCCTGGTGAAGCGGCTGGAAAAGCAGGCCCGGGTCCGGGCCACGACCTCCGACCTGCAAGCCACGCGGGAGGGCAAGCTGACATTCGCCGAGAGCTCGGCAAGGGTGTGTGATAACGTGCACCCCGGCACCATGCGGGCGCGCATCTTCGACCTGATCGAGCGGGGTTACCAGCAGGCGGTAGCAGGCAGCGGGCACACCCTGGCCTGGTTCGAGTTTCCCAACATCCTGCGTTACGGCCCCGGCGGCTTTTACCGCAAGCATTCCGACAGTTGCGTTTATGAGAAAGCGGACCAGACCTGGTACAAGATCCAGGATCGCGACCTCAGCCTGCTGCTGTACCTGAACGAGGATTTTGAAGGCGGTGGACTCACCTTCATCAATTTCAATTATCACTTCAGGCCGAAAGTGGGCGACCTGCTGGTGTTTCCGTCCGACAACCGCTACGAGCACCAGGCGGAAAAAGTGGAATCCGGTTTGCGCTACTGCATCGCCAGCTGGGCGGCGCTGGTGGGAACCCGCAAGGTCTTTGACAAGCCGCCCGAGGCCGCCATTCCGTTCAAGTTGCGTTAGCAACCTTAAGGAAGCCTTGATTTATTCAAGGTTTCCCCAAGTACCCACTCCCCTAAGAACGCCTGCCCCGGCTTTCCCTGTCGGGCACGCTCAAGACATCCATGTGCGCTACTCGGCTGTTCCCGACAGCCGAATGCCCTCCAAGAAAAGCCGGGGCCGGCATTCTTAGGGCTAGTGACCTGAAACCGGGCGCCACAGAGTTGGGCATTACAGCCCACTGCTAGGGAGATGGGCTCACCGTTCCCACGTGAACCATCCATACGCGGTCTTCTGAGGGTGCCTGCAGGCCACCCACGCCTCTGCGGGCCGCTTTCACCTGCATCAGCACCAGCAGGTTACAACCCCATTCCGCGGCTTCCGCCTTGGCACCGGCAATGCCATTGACCTGGTCGCGGTTCCAGTAAGCATAATCACGCGGTACCTGGACTGGCTTGTCCGTGACCAGGCGATAATTGCCAAACTGTTCCTGCAAGGCTGCCTGGATGCGGCTTTGCTGCAGGTTGTAGGCAGTCATGTCCACCAGCTGGACCTGGCTT
>CBFGWJ010000449.1:0-2573 GCA_965652335.1 uncultured Gammaproteobacteria bacterium
TGTTCCGCCGCGCGCGGCTGCGCGACCCGCTGAAACTCAAGCAGTTGCAGAAAGGCCTGGAGCAATTGTCCGAGGAAGGCGCCACCCAGTTTTTCCGGCCGCTGGCCAACAACGACCTGGTACTGGGCGCGGTGGGCATGCTGCAGTTTGACGTGGTGGCCTACCGGCTGAAGAGCGAATACAACGTCGATGCGTTTTTCGAAAACGTCAACATCGTCACGGCACGCTGGGTGAGCAGCGACAATGCCAGGAAGCTGGAAGATTTCCGCCGCCAGCTGGAACTCAACCTGGCCGAGGATGCCGCCGGCCAGCTGGTCTACCTGGCGCCCAGCCGGGTGAACCTGCAGCTGACCGAGGAACGCTGGCCGGACCTGAAATTCTCCGCTACGCGTGAGACGCTGATATTTGTGGAGTAGTTTGGTGCGGAAAAGGCCATCCTGGCCTTCCCGCACACGGCTTTTGAAAAGCGTGGTTTTCAAAAGCCTTCATTTTCACTGGATACTCCAGTGAAAATGCCGGCACATCCCTGTGCCGGATATTCACCTTGTTAGGCAACAATTCAAGGAATTTGCCAGTTTGGAGTAAAGCCGCTACATTGCAGCGCAGCACTATAACCGCGGGGTCAGGCCTGCACCGGGCCCCGGCAGATAACAAAACGCGCTTTCCGGAGGCTGCCCGATGATCCCTGATATCCTGTTTGGCCTGTTCGGGCTATCGGTACTGATTGGAATCGCCGTGGCGATTTCCAGCCGGCGCGGCGACATCGACTGGCGGCTGGTGGTTTCCGGCATCGGCCTGCAACTGCTGTTCGCCATCATCGTGATCCTGGTGCCGGGCGGCCGCGAATTCTTTGACTATTTCGCCCGGTTCTTCGTCAAGATCGTCGAATTCGCCCTGACCGGCTCACGGTTCATTTTTGGCGACCTGGCCAGCCTGGAAAATTTCGGCTTCGTGTTCGCCTTCCAGGTGTTGCCAACCATCATCTTCTTCGCATCCTTGATGGCGGTGCTGTACCACCTCGGCATCATGCAGAAAATCGTCCAGGGCATGGCCTGGGTGATGCTGAAGGTGCTGCGCGCCAGCGGCGCGGAAAGCCTGTCGGTTGCGGCCAATGTGTTCGTCGGCCAGACCGAGGCGCCGCTGGTGGTGCGGCCCTATATCGCCCGCATGACCGAATCCGAACTGTTCACCATGATGGTGGGCGGCATGGCCACCATTGCGGGCGCGGTGCTGGCGGCCTACATTGCCATGCTGGGCGGCGGCGATCCCGAACAGCAACTGTTCTATGCGCGGCACTTGCTGGCCGCCAGTGTGATGGCGGCGCCGGCCACCATTGTGATTTCCAAGCTGCTCAAGCCGGAATATGAGGTCTCGCTGACCAAGGGTACGGTCAAGCTGGAGGTGGAGAAAACCGCCGGCAATGTGATCGAGGCCGCGGCCAATGGCGCTTCGGATGGCGTGCGCCTGGCATTGAATGTCGGCGGCATGCTGCTGGCCTTCATCGCCCTGATCGCCATGATCGATTTCCCGCTCAACTGGCTGGGTGAAGTGACCGGCCTGGAAGCCAACCTGGGCCAACCGCTGAGCCTGTCGGTGATTCTCGGTTACCTGCTCGCGCCCATGGCCTGGGTGATCGGCGTGCCCTGGTCGGATGCGGTGGCGGTGGGCGGCCTGATCGGCCAGAAGGTGGTGACCAATGAATTTGTCGCCTACGCCAACCTCAATGCCATCAAGGAAACGCTGGACCCGCACTCGGTGCTGATTTCGACCTACGCGCTGTGCGGCTTCGCCAATTTTTCCTCCATTGCCATCCAGCTGGGCGGCATCGGCGGGCTGGCGCCGGAACGGCGGCCCGACCTGGCGCGGCTGGGCTTGCTGGCGGTATTGGGCGGTACGCTGGCCACCATGATGACGGCCACCATCGCCGGTGTACTGACCAGTATCGCGGGATAACTCCAACCCATGTCGGGTCACTCACAGTTCCAGCTGTTCAAACAACGGCGCTTCATGCCGTTTTTCATGACCCAGGCCCTGGGCGCCTTCAACGACAATATTTTCAAGAACGCGCTGGTGGCTCTGCTGGTGTTCAAGGGCAGCGCAGTGGCCGGGCTGAACACAGACCAACTGGTCAACTTCAGCGCCATGCTGTTCATACTGCCCTTCTTTCTGTTCTCAGCGCTGTTCGGGCAGTTTGCCGACAAATTTGAAAAGTCCCTGCAGATTCGCCGGGTCAAGCTGCTGGAAGTGGTGATCATGCTGCTGGCCGCGCTGGGCTTCTGGCTGGACAACCTGCCCCTGCTATTGAGCGTGCTGTTCCTGCTGGGGCTGCAGTCCACCATCTTTGGTCCTATCAAGTACGGTATCCTGCCACAGGTATTGCAACGCAATGAGCTGGTGGGCGGCAATGCATTGGTGGAAATGGGCACCTTCGTGGCCATCCTGCTGGGCACCATTGCCGGCCCGCAGCTGGCTGGCATCGAAACCTCCTGGCCCTGGTGGGTGGCGGTGGCAGGCCTGGTGGTGGCGCTGCTGGGCTGGTGGTACAGCCGCGGCATTCCCGAAGCGGCCGCGGT
>CBFGWJ010000450.1:0-2567 GCA_965652335.1 uncultured Gammaproteobacteria bacterium
TCGCCACATCCACGTAGTCGCGTAGCAACTGGCGGCGTGAACCTTCGTCCAGCCCCAGGGCTTCCGGAAATCCCCCTCCGGCCAACCAGCGTAAAAAATCGTGCTCAAGGCGGGAACGGTTGGCGGTCGTAAGAACGCCCGGGTTGGCTGGCACCTCTTCACCACTGTGGGCGAGTGCTTCAGCGAGGCTGAAAGGAAAAATTGCAACTTCCCAGGCGCGACCGCGCATGGCCGTGGCGATCTCACGCGACAATAGCGCCGCTGATGAGCCGGTGACCGCCACCTCAACCCCACCAGTATCCAGCAGGCGGCGCACAAACCGCTCCCAGCCGGGCACCAGCTGGATCTCGTCAAAGCACCAGAATACCGGTTCGCCCTCGGCCGCATCCGGCACACGCCTCCCGTATTCCTCGAGCAGGAAGCCAAGCTGGTGCGCCTCGAGTCCGGCAAGACGATCGTCTTCAAAACTCACAAACGGCAGCCGATTGCGCGGCACGCCTTGCGCCAGCCGTTCGCGCCGCAACTGGTGAACAAACGTCGTCTTGCCCGCGCGCCGCATGCCAATTACAGCGGTGGCCTTGTTCGGCAAGGCCACTCTGCCGTGGATTTGGCGCGGAACGCTTTCCGGTATCGCGCCTGCCAGCGAGGTGACGAGGATGTCGGTCATTGCATCTCGCCGGGTTTCGGCCAGATTTTCGGTCATGACAGATATTCTCCTTTTTTGAAGGAGAATATATCACCTATTTATCCTTCATTAATGGAGAATACTGCCTACACTCGTCCTTCTGTCAAGGACATCCCGGTAATGGGCTGTCAGTATCCATCGATAAGCACAGTGTTCACCAGGCACTCGACGCATCCTGCCATTTTGCTTCGGGCCAGCGATCAAATCTCAGCCCATTGTTCGAGGCTGGTCCGATTGCGTCTTCTGGCTGGTACAAAGCGGGTAGTCGATCTCAAACCAGAAAGTTGCGCCGACTTGCGGGTTGGCAAATGCGCCGATGCGGCCACCCTGAGCTTCGACAATCTGCCGGCATATGGCCAGTCCAAGCCCGCTGCCGCCGAAACGGCGCGAGGTACTCGCGTCACCCTGTGAGAATGGCAGGAACAGTTTTCGCTCCACGCCCGGTGCCAGGCCGATTCCGCTGTCAATCACTTCACAACGGGTGCGCAATGGGCTGTCGCTGTCGATTTCACCAACCCGCGAAAAGCGCACTTGCACTTCGCCCTCGTCCGTGAACTTGATGGCATTGCTGACGATGTTCATCAGCACCTGCTGCAATCTGGGGCCATCACCCGACAGGCAACGGGGAACCTCGGGCGCCACCTCCAGCTGCAGGCTGATGCTTTTCTGTTCCGCTTCACCCCGCTTCAGGCCCAATACCTGTTCCGCAAGCTGTTCGATATTGAACTCGTCCTGCACCAGCACGACATCGTGCTCATCCAGCTTCGAATATTCGAGAATGTCATCGATGGTCTTGAGAAGGCTTTCCGCCGATGAATACACCAGGGTGGCCCGCTTGCGCTGATCTGCCGGCAGTTCGGCATGCAGCATGAGTTCGGTCATGCCCAGGATGCCATTCATGGGGGTGCGCAATTCGTGGCTGACATTGGCCAGGAACTGGTTCTTGGCCAGTTGCGATTGCTGTTCCACCTCATGCTGGATGCGCAACTGCTCCAGTTCCTGCGCGCGCCGACTGGCCACCTCGGCCAGTTCGAGCAGGGACTTGTTTTCCGCTACGGCAAGCATCAGGAACATCATCAGGCCGATAATCACCACCGTGGCCTGCAAGGTGCGCAATTCGGGCTGTACCAGGCCCATCAATTCAAGCGCTACGTGCATTACCAGCAGAAAAATGGCGATCAATACGAGCGGGCTGGCCAGCAGGCGCGAGTGTTGCGGCAGTTCCCCTGTTTCCTCGGGTTGTTTGGGCTCCGGGAAATCATAGGTTCTGAGCCTTGCAGCCAGCACCAGGAAGAAAAACGGGCTAGCCCAGCAAGCAGTGATCAGATAGTGATTGGCCCAATGTCGGCGAATGTTTTCATCCAGGGCAGACAGCCAATCCACCCCCGTCAACAACACCATGCTGGCCATCAGCGCACCGTAAATCATTTTCCAGCGCAGGCTGCCGGTGTTCAGCAACATGCTGAGCAACACCAGGGACAGAAACAGGTCCAGTCCGGTATAGAACAGGAATGACGGCACCCAGGTGTCGTAGGATTGCGGGCTGAGCCGGCTGGGAATGAGAATGAAATACAGGAACATGCACAACGCCAGGCCGATGGAGCCGCTCATCTGCAACCAGCGATAACGCTGCTGCTCTATCGGGCCTGGGCCGTCGTGTGGCCGGGTGCCCAGGGCAAACAACCAACAGATGAAATAGCCCAGGTACAGGTAATCGATATTGAAGACGAAGTTTTTTTCAAGCTCTTCAGGCGCCAGGTTGATCAGTGTGTTGTACGCACTGGCTACCCACCAAAAAACCCAGGCCAGCGACAGCAACATCCACATCTTTCGCTGGTTGTCGTCCATGGGTTCATTGCGGCGGGGCCAAAACACCAGGATG
>CBFGWJ010000451.1:0-2555 GCA_965652335.1 uncultured Gammaproteobacteria bacterium
GCCAATACCACCTGCTGGCGAATGTCGAATCCGGCTTCGTGCACACCGATTTCAACATGGACGACCCGCGCATCGGCCATCACCCGGATCCCGAGCAGGATGCGCGCAACCGCGCCTTGCGCTGCGCCATCATCAAGGGCTTCGACTGGCAACGCCGCAATGAAATTTTCTACTCCGGGCTGGGCCGAGTGTTTCCGGGTGCCATCACTCCGATTACACCCGAGTTCGATCCCAGGCAAAGCCGGGAACCCATCACGCGCCACCCGGATGAAGCCCGCAGCCTGCTCAAACGCAATGGCTGGAGTGCCGGTAACCTGCCGGTGCTGGAGTACGGTTTTCCCAGCTCGGTCACCGAACGCCAGATGTTTGAACAGTTCCGCAGCTTCATGGCCGAAATCGGCTACCCGGAAGACAGGATCCGGCCGCTCACCTTTGCCAGCTACGGCGATTACGCACGAGCCTTCCTGAACCGCGAGGTGATGCTGATCACCACGGCATGGACCATGGACTACCCCGACAGCGAAAACACCATGCAGCTGTATTTCGGCCCGAATGCATCTCCTGGCGCCAACAATGCCAATTATCGCAACCCGGAGTACGACCGCCTGTTCCGTGAAGCCGCTGTCATGCCGGAATCGCCCATGCGCACCGCCCTGTACCGCAAGATGAACCAGATGCTGATCGAGGATTGCGTTTCCATCAGCGGCCTTTCGCGGACGTTGATCCTGCTGTGGGACAAGCGCTTCCGGATGTTGCCCGACCGCTCCTTTGTCGGCGGCTATTTCCTGCGCTTCGCCAGCGCCGATGCCAGCCCCGCAGCAGCCACCGCCGCGACCCCCTGAGCCGCATGAGCACGACAGCGAGTGGCACTTCCCTCCTGGGAAAACTGTGGCAGGCGCTGTTACTGGTTCTGGGCGTTACGCTGGTGAGCTTCCTGCTGATGGTTTACTACGGCCCGGACCAGACCTACGTGCTGATCGGCAAGAATGCCACGCCGGCGCAGATTGCAGAGGTTCGCCAACAGCTGGGCTATGACCAGCCCTTCCTGCAGCGTTATGGAACCTATCTGAAACAGCTGCTGACGCTGGACCTTGGCCATTCACAGTCCAGCGGGGAGCAGGTCCGCAGCATGCTCGGCCGCAGCCTGCCCATCAGCCTGGCGCTGGTCCTGCCCGGATTCATCCTTGGCCATGTGGTGGGAGCGGTACTGGGCATGCTGGCCACCTGGCAGCGGGGGCGCTGGCTGGACCAGTTGGTGACGCTGGCTTCGGTGGGCGCAATCAGCATCAGTTTCCTCATCATCGTGATTGCCCTGCAGGTTATGCTCTGCACTCCTTACGGCCTCAACCTGTTTCCCGCCCGGGGCTGGAACGTTTCCGGGATATCCAGCTATGTGTATTACGTGTTTGTTCCAACCTTGTCACTGCTGCTGGCAACGGCGGGCTACAACGCCCGGTTTTACCGTGCCGTGTTCAGCGAGGAGTCCGGCCGCGAGCATATCCGTGTGGCGCGGGCTTACGGCGCTTCGACATTCACGCTTCTGGCAGTTCACGTACTCAGGAACAGCCTGGTAGCGGTACTGACCCGGATCATGTTTTCACTGCCGCTGGTACTGGTATCCGGCAGCCTGTTGCTGGAAACCTATTTTGGCATTCCGGGAATCGGCAAAATCACCTTCGATGCCATCACCAACGGTGACCAGCCGGTGCTCAAAGCCGTGGTTGCATTGACCGCGGTATTGTTCGTACTGGTGACTTTCCTGGCCGATGCGGCCTACCGGCTGGCGGACCCGCGCATCCGATGAGAAATGGACTGGCAGGCAGAATCGGGTTTGCTTTGATCGCGGCCTTCGCGCTGGTCTGGCTGCTCGTTTTGCTGGGGCTGGCCGGGCAGGACTGGGCAGCGGCCACCGGTGGTCGCTGG
The DNA here is from genome assembly GCA_965652335.1 of uncultured Gammaproteobacteria bacterium. Classification (GTDB taxonomy): domain Bacteria; phylum Pseudomonadota; class Gammaproteobacteria; order Xanthomonadales; family SZUA-36; genus JAWXBM01. Next base: position 1,924 of record CBFGWJ010000451.1, read on the forward strand.
GAGGCCAGCAGCGCAAACCACTGGTGGGGCACCAACGTACTTGGCCAGGATATCTTCCAGCGATCGGTGTACAGCGTAAAAGTGGCCTTTGAAATCGGCATGCTGGTAACCGCCTGCACCGCGCTGATCGGCTGCTGCGCCGGTGCCGCGGCAGCCTGGTACCGGGACCACTGGCTGGGAGAAGCCGTGGTTCTCGTCATGGGCATCATGGACTCCCTTCCGTTTTACCTGTTTGTAGCGGCCCTGGCCTTCGCCCTGCATGGCTATCCCTTCGCCATGCAGATCGCCATGGTGGCCTGTTTCTGGACCACCACCGCCCGCCTGGTACGGGCCGAGGTGCTGCGCCTGCGCGAACGGGAGTTCGTGCTCTCGGCCGGCCTGCTGGGCCTGCCCGGTTGGCGCATCATGGTGCGGCATGTATTGCCCAATACCTACCACCTGGTGCTGGCGCAGTCCGCCATCGTGTTTGCCGCCGCCATCAAGGCCGAGGTTATCCTCAGCTTCCTGGGCCTGGGCGTGCAGGATGGTGTGAGCTGGGGCCTGATGCTGGCGGAGAGCACGCAGGAAGTGCTGGCCGGGCAGTTCAACAATTTCTGGGCGGCCTCGTTGCCGCTGTTCGCCCTGCTGCTGGG
>CBFGWJ010000452.1:0-2544 GCA_965652335.1 uncultured Gammaproteobacteria bacterium
GCCACCGCCAGCGACAGGGCCAGGCCAAACAGGTCCAGCTCCTTCAATACGAAGGGTTTCCGGTGTTCCCGGCCTGCTGCCTGTTGGTCGTGCGGCAGCGTGCCCAGCCAGCGGCAAACCAGCGGTATTCCCGGCAGGGCGATCAGCAACATGGTCTGGAAATTGGACGCCAGCACATCCGCCGCCACCATGGCGGTGAGTTGATTGCCCTCGCTGAAACCCGAGGCAATGGCCACGGCCGCGAAGTTGGCGCTGCCGCCAATGTAAGTGGCGGTAAACAGCCCGGCGGCGACGGCTGCTGTGGCGCCCAGCGGAACCAGCACATGAGCCAGCGCGACCCCCAGGATGACCGTGCAGGCGCCGATGCCGAATGCCCACAGCACCGGCCCGCCCACCCGCACCGCTTCGCGCACATCGGCGCGGAACAGCAACATGGGAATTGCCAGCGGCAGTATGCTGCTGAAGATGGTGTCGTAAACCGGGGAGTGGTTTGGCAGGACTTTCACATTGGACAACAACATGGCCACGGCCATGGCGATGATGATGCCGGTGAGGGTTTTGCCCCAACGGGTGGATTGTTCGGCCCAGAAGCCAAAGGCAACCACTGCGAGGATCATGGCCCATAACAACGACGTTGAATCAGCAGGTACCAGCGACATCAGCATTCCTTTCCGGGGCACGGCCGAAGTGGGCATGATACTGGTTTGCCGTGGACCATGAAGCTGAACGCGTCGCTTCCCATTTCGTCAAATCCCGGCCCGTACTGCGCCATTCCCGTCGGTCATCGCCTCAATCGCAAGGATTTCGTGGCATCAACGGCCGGTGAAAATGCGACCCAAAACCGTAAAAAGTAACAGTGGTACGAAAACCGGTTCGCAGGCAGTATGGTTACCAGCAAAAGGGGCAACGGATTGCCCGGGAAGACAAGGACTGACTTCCCGATGGTCACGGAAGACCGCAACGCCGGCAAAGGGCGGAGACAGGGAAGGATGTACCGGGCCAGGGATTGGCCCTTGTGGTACCCGAATCGACACGGATGGTTACGCTCGCAAGTAATCGAGCCAGGGAAGGAAAGCCGGGCCAGGGATTGGCCCATGCAATACAGGTTTTCACAACTGCCCTGCGACTTGAGGCCCGGCACACAGCCGGGCCTTTTTCGTTGCACGAAAGCCAATTTCGAAGCCAAAACCCAAGCCAAAACACCAAGCCACAACACCTGGGCCAATCTCCAAGGCGGCCAATCTCCAAGGCGGCCCATACCGGTTTGCCCCGAAACCTGGATGGTTCGCCTGTCCCTGGCCTGCGTGACGGCCTGTGCCGCACGGCTCAAAAAGTTGCGGGATAGACGCCGCCATCCATGAGGAAGTTCTGGGCCGTCAGGTAGGCCGCCTGCTGGCTGCAGAGAAAGGCGCACAGGGCGCCGAACTCATCCGGGTCGCCAGGCCGGCGCGCCGGGATCTTCTGGTAGAAGTCGTTGGCGAAGGTTTCGGCATCAACGCCGGCGGCCGCGGCCTTGCCTGCCATCAGGCTTTTCAGGCGGTCGGTTGCGATGAAACCCGGCAACAGGTTGTTGATGGTCACGTTGTAGCGCGCGGGCTCGCGGGCGATCCCGGAAACAAAACCCGTCAGGCCGGCGCGGGCGCCGTTGGACAGTCCGAGATCTCCCTGCGGCATTTTGACGGCGATACTGGTGATGTTGACAATACGGCCGAAGCGGCGCTCGATCATGCCATCGAGGTTGCGGCGGATCAGGTCGATAGCGCTCAACATGTTGGCGTTGATGGCTGCCATCCAGTCCGACTGGCCCCAGTCCCGGAAATTGCCCGGCGGCGGGCCTCCGGCGTTGTTCACCAGGATATCGGGTTGCGGGCAGGCCGCCATCAGGGCATCGCGGCCAATTTCGGTAGTGACATCGGCCACCACGGTGTTGACCCCGCCTGCCGCCACCGCCGCAATTTCAGCCGCTGCCGCTCCCAGGTCCCCGGCGCCGCGCGCGATCAACCAGACATTCACGCCTTCCCTGGCCAGGGCCAGGGCACAGGCCTTGCCCAAACCTTTGCTCGAACCGCAGACGATGGCGGATCGTCCCGCTATACCTAAATCCATTGTGTTTCTCCCGCAAGGCGGGCTGACTGCCCGAAGCCTGCAACTATATCGCAAGGGAAAGTACACTAGGGTCAATTCCTGAAGAATGCCCAGGCCGCCCGACATGCACACAGAGCCCAAAGCCCGTCTCGCCGTTGATATCGGCGGTACCTTTACCGATGTGGTACTGGAGCCGCCCGATGGCGGGCGCGTCAGCATCAAGGTTCTGACCACTTACGATCACCCGGGCCGCGCCGTGCTGGGCGGCATCGACCGCGTGCTGCAACAGGCGGGCATCACGCCGAACCAGGTGGGGCTGATCATCCACGGCACTACCCTGGCCACCAATGCGCTGATCGAACGCCGTGGCGCGCGCACGGCTCTGCTCACCACGGCGGGGCATCGTGACGCGCTGGAAATGGCGCATGAAGACCGTTTTGAGCAGTACGACATCATGAT
>CBFGWJ010000453.1:0-2540 GCA_965652335.1 uncultured Gammaproteobacteria bacterium
GGGGGGCACCGACACGGAGGTGGACGCCCGGTTGGCGGATCTCGCCGCCAGCGCAGTTCCCGCGGAAGCGGCCGCGTTTGACACGATCCATAAAAATCCCCTGCAGCTCTGGGCCGAACATGCCCGCAGTGCGGATTACAGCACCCGCATGCGCCCCGTGTGGCAGATGGAACGCCTGAACCTGCTACGGGCCACTTACAGCGAGTGGCAGTTGCGCGAAGTGCTGGCGGATTTCTGGTTCAACCATTTCAATGTCATTGGCAGGGATTTTCCGTCCCATGGCCTGATGCCGCATTACGATGCCGTAATCCGGCAGCACCTGTTTGGGAATTTCGGCGACCTGCTGAACGCCAACGCCAAAACCGCCAGCATGCTCTATTACCTGGACAACCGGCTGAACACCTGGCCCAACCCCAACGAAAACTACGCCCGCGAAGTACTGGAATTGCACACCCTCGGCGCGATTGAAAACTACTTTGGCGCGGTAGACCCGCTGTCGGTAGGGATAAACAGCAAAGGCCAGCGCGCCGGCTATACCGAAATCGATGTTTTTGAGTTTGCCAAGGCATTGACGGGCTGGGGGGTATCCGATACTTCATATGGCTCGCCAGACACGGGCGAATTCCTGTTCCGCGCCAACAAGCATTATTCCGCCTGGGCCACGGCTCCGCTGAAAATAATGGATCTCACCATCAGCGCCACCAACGGCGAAGCCGATGTGACCGACGTGCTGGACTACCTGGCGCGGCACTTCGGCACAGCCAGGTACATCGCATGGAAACTCTGTGTACGCCTGGTAAGCGACAATCCGCCGGAATCACTGGTGAGCAGCACTGCGGAAGAATTTTACGCCCGGCGCGAGGACGCCGACCAGTTGAAAGAGGTGTACCGCCACATCCTGCTTTCAGCCGAGTTCCAGTCCACCTGGGGAGAAAAACTCCGCCGCCCGGTGGAAACCGTGGTGCGGGCAATGCGGGCGGCAAGCGTGAACCTGAGCTTCCGCATCGATCACGGCACCAGCAATTCCATCTGGAACCGGCTGGTGGATACCGGGCACTACCCGTTTGGCTACGACGCGCCAACCGGCTATCCGGATGAGCAGGCCCAATGGCAAGGCAGTGGCCCGCTGATCATGTCGTGGCGGGCGATCACCTACCTGTTGCGCCAGCCGGCCATCGTCAACCTGGCGCAACAGGCCAACGATGCCATCACCAATCCCGCGGATCGCACGCCCGAAAACCTGGTGGTCTTCTGGATGAATCGTTGCCTGGGCTATTCGCTGGACAGCACCCAGGCCGGCCGCATCGTTACCTTCATCATCGACAGCATCGGCGGCTCCGCCTCTGCCGAGATTGCCAACAACTCCAACGTCGGCGACTTCAGTACCTACCAGAAGATCAATCGCGCCGTAGTTGGCCTCGTACTGATGTCCCCCGATGCCATGCGCCGCTGAGGAGTGCCGATGAAACCGTCCAATCCCAATGAATCTGCGGTAACCCTTGGTCGCCGTAAATTCCTCGGCATTACCGCAGCCACTGCCGGCAGTGTGGCGCTCGGGCCAAAAATGGCGTTTGCAACCGATGCCTACAGCGACAATATCCTGGTGTTTGTGTTCCAGCGAGGCGGCATCGATGGCCTGAGTTTCATGGCGCCCATGGACGGCCACGCCGACCGGGCACGTTATGAGACCCTGCGATCCAAGGGCACGATGATTCCTTCAGCTCAATTGCAGCCAACAACCCAAGGCTGGGGCCTGAATCCCGCGGCGGCGCCGCTGCTGGACCTGTGGACCGATGGACAACTGGCTATAGTTCAGGCCGTAGGCCTGGCCACGCCCAACCGCAGTCACTTTGAAGCCGAACGCTACATCGAACTGGGTACACCGGGGAACCGTTTTACCACCACGGGCTGGTTGACGCGGCACCTTCAAACGGCCACCAACCTGCCGCCCAGCCTGGTGCTGCCGGCCGTGGTGACGGAATCCACCATACGGCTGTCTCTGCTCAACGAGCCATCCGCGGTCACGCTGCGTTACCCGGGCAATTTTGATTTTGATACCGGCAGCAATGATTATGAGGAGCTGCAGGAGGCTGCACTGCTGGACCTTTATGCCAGTGGCGGCACGGCTCTCGACGTAGCGGGGACCCAGGCCTTGACGGCACAATCCATCGTCGAGGCCATCGACTGGAACGCCTATGTTCCGGCCAATGGCGCCGTCTATCCCACGCGGCCGGATGACCCCACCCGCCTGACCAGTTTTGGCGAAGAGATGAAAATACTCGCCACGCTGATCAAGGAGGATGTGGGTTTGCGGGTGGCGGAAACCGATATCGGTGGCTGGGACACCCATGCCAACCAGGGCAACCTGTCAGGCGGTGGCTTCTTCAATAATGTGAAAGACCTGTCGGAAAGCCTGCTGGCATTCATGACCGACCTCGACGTTCCCTCACCCGTTGCCGGCAAAACCTGGGCTGAACGCACTACGGTGATCGTATTCAGCGAATTCGGCCGCAGGGTGTTCGACAATGCCGATGCCGGCA
>CBFGWJ010000454.1:0-2540 GCA_965652335.1 uncultured Gammaproteobacteria bacterium
GCCCAGGGCCTGGAAGATTAGGGCGGATTGACGGTCATGACGCCCAGCTGCGACGGCAGGAAAGGTGCGCTGCCGTTTGAACCGGCTCCGTCCAGGTCGCAGTATGTCCACGAAGTGCCGCCGTCCTGGGAGACTCGGAACACGTACAGGTACTGGCCAGGTGTAGCCGGTGCCGTCATCGCAGCGCCAAATTCGTCATCATTGACGACCTGGACATTGAACGAAGCATTGAAAAAGGTCCATCCCACCGGAACCCGCGGGTCTGAATCCAAAGGACCAAAGCCCACCTGCGCGGTCCAGCCCCCAGGCGCACCTGCGGCTTCGGTTACGCCCAGTTCAAACAGCCGGCCAAACACCGTTGTGGCGGTGCCGGAGGCGGCCACCGATAAATTGGCGGGAAATTGCAGTACGCAGTAATCCGCTTCTGCGGGTTCGCCGGTTCCATTGCGCACATCATCGCCGTAAACATACATCCGGGGCAGTTGGGCGACTGAAAAATCCAGGCCGCCATTGGATCCTGCTCCATCGTAGTCGCAATAGGTCCAGCTGCCACCGCCGTCCAGTGACATGCGGAAGGCGTAGGTGTAGATACCACTGGCCTGTGGCGCGAGCAGCGTCGCCGTGTATTCGTCGTCGTTGCCCGCCTGCAGGTTGTAGGTGGCCAGTTTCCACTGCCAGTCGGCAAGCAATCGTGGATCGGTGCCCACTGGTCCAAAGCCGGCGCCCACCAGCCAGCCTCCCGGCGGGCTGGCGAATTCCGTGATGCCGGCTTCGAATACACGCGCATACGTTGCCGGTGTGCTGGTTCCGGTCCTGGCCGAGGCATAGGGCGGAAACACAGTGGCGCAATAATCCATTTCACCGGCGACACCGGTCTCGTTCAGCACCTTTTCCACCCGCACTCCTGCCGTGAGGATGTTGCCCAGCCTGGCGGTCAGCACCACCGGTGTTGCGCCGGCCTGGTAGGCGTTGACCGTGACCACCGCCGAGGATAGCCCGGTACCCACAACCACGCCACCACCCGGCACGTCCAATCGGGCGGGCTCGGATGAGGTGATGGGAACAAAGGTGTCGCTGCCGACCGGGCTGCTCATCTGCAACACCAGCGGTCCCGGCTGGGTATTGGCATTCAGGCTGCCCTCGATCACAGCGCTGAAACCAGGCGAAAGGCTGATCGCGCCGCTTTCAAAGCCCGACTGGTAGACCGGTTCGATCTTGACCGGCTGGGCATGAACCATCAGCGAGGTGAGCAACAGGATTGGGGCTGCCAGAAGCCCGCCGGCAAATGACAATCTGCGGGATGGGCTGGAGTGTTCCGTTGGAAGGATACTTTTCAGGCCGGGAAGGCCTTCAACACACACACACTGAAACATGGTTCAACGCCTGTGCAGATCCGCATGATATTGCGGCGGCGTGAGAATAGCACGTCACCAGATACTGCGGAAGCGCTGGGCGATCACCAGCATGGAGCTGGCGCAGTGGTACTATCTTGACCAGCGCGATATTGAGGCTGTTCGAATTCGACGGTTTTGGGAATCGTACGTCGGCCCGGGTACAAGGGTCTTGGGCAGTTTCGCGGTCGACTCTTCAAGAATCGGACTTGGGACGAAAACATCAGCTATGAAAAAATGGATCGTTTTGGGCGTGATTGCGGTGTTGGCAGTTGCCCTGTATCTCAACTCCAGGCGGCAGGAGCCGGTAATGATCAGCGCCGCGCCGGTATCCCGTGGTGACGTGATCGCCTCGGTTACCAATACCCGCGCGGGCACGGTGGATGCCTGCCGGCGCGCCGGGATTGCACCGGCCACTGGAGGCACCATCGAGGGCTTGTATGTATCTGATGGCGATGTGGTCAAGAAAGGCCAGTTGCTGCTGGAACTGTGGAACGCCGATCTCAAGGCGCAGGTGATGCTGGCTGAACGCGACGCCGCTGCTTCCAAGGCCATGAGCCGGCAAGCCTGTGTGAGTGCAGATGTGAGCCGGCGCACGGCCGACCGGCTGGTGCGCCTGCGCGAAAGCAAGGTCGCCTCGGAGGATGAGGTGGAACGGGCGGTGGGTGAGGCGGAGGCATCCGCAGCAGCCTGTGATGCCTCGCAGGTAGCGGTGAAAGTGAAGGATGCAGCGGTTGAACTGGCCCGCGCCACGCTGGAAAGAACGCAGCTGCATGCGCCGTTTGATGGCGTGGTGGCCGAGATCAATGGCGAACTCGGTGAATTCGTAACGCCTTCACCGGTAGGCATTCCCACCTTGCCCACGGTAGACCTGATCGACAACAGCTGTTTATTCATCCGCGCGCCCATCGATGAGGTGGATGCACCCAACGTGAAGGCCGGCCAGAAGGCCTGGATCACCCTGGATGCCTTCAAGGAACGCAAGTTTTCCGGCACCGTGCGGCGCGTGGCGCCCTATGTGCTGGACATCGAAAAACAATCCCGCACGGTGGATGTGGAAGCGGTGATCGACGATGCCGCAGCGCAGGCGCTGCTGCCGGGCTACAGCGCCGATGTCCAGGTCATTCTGGAAGAACGGCTGGGTGTGCT
>CBFGWJ010000455.1:0-2539 GCA_965652335.1 uncultured Gammaproteobacteria bacterium
TGATCCTGCCGGTGCCTGCCCATGCCACCAGCAATCCATGACCCTGGGTCCGGAGCAGGCTTGTGCGCGCCTGATGGAAGCGTCGGAGCATCTGCTACAAGGTAAAGCGGCCGCCGCAAACCGCCTGCTGCGACAGGTTTTTTCCAACGACTCCGATCCGCTGCTGAAACGCGGACTGGAGCTATGGCGCAGCAACCGGCCACGTGGCGCGGCGACCACGCTGGGCGAATACTCCGCCTCCAACCCCGGCGATTTTCGCGCACTGCAGGTGCGGGCGCATATTGCCGCCCGGGCCGGTGCCCTGGATGAAGCCATCACCCTGCTGTTGCAGTGCCTGGAGTTGCATCCGGAAATCGTGGCGCTGCGCCCGGAACTGTCCAGGCTGCTGATACGCCGCCAACGTCATGCCGAAGCGGAAGCGGTACTGGAACCGCGGCTGCAGCAGGCGCCTCATGACATCGAGACAATGTTGCTCAAATCCGCCCTGCTCGATCGCAGCGGCCAATATGCCGAGGCCGCGGAACTGTTGCAGGCCGTCATCGAACGGCAGTCCCCGCGTACCGGAACTGCAACAGACGGCTCAACCGACCTGTACAAAAAGCTCGCGGCGAACCACACCGCCCTGGCCATGATCCAGCGCACCATGGGCGAACAGGCAGTCGCCATCGAGACTCTGCGCCAGGCCATTCGCCTGGACCCCGCCAGCGGCTGGCCCTGGTTCCAGCTGGCCGATCTCAAGGTGCATGAATTCCAGCCGGAAGAGGTTGAAGCCATCAGGCAAGGCCTGGATCGCGCCGAACCGGGCAGCATGAACGAAGTCCATTTTGCTTTTGCCCTGGGCCGGGCCCTGGAGAGCCGCAACGATGTCGATGGCGCATTCGCGGCCTATGCGCGCGGCAACCGCACGCGGCAGGCGCTGGCGCCGTATGACATGGAAGCGCTGCAGCGCGAATTCGCGGCCATCAAGACTGTGTTCAGCGGGCCCGGGCTGCAGGCTTCCGTCACCCACCCATCAACTGAATGTCCGGTTATTTTCGTGACAGGCCTGCCACGCTCCGGCACCACCCTGGTGGACCAGATCATCACCGCCCACAGCCAGGTGGATGGCACGATGGAACTGCCTATCGTCAGCACGCTGGTGCGCGAGTTGCAGCAGCGGCAAATCAAGGCTGGCCGGGTGCCCTATCCTGCGCCGGGCACGGAACTGCAGCCTGAGGAGCTGGAAGGCTTGGGGCGGCAGTACCTGCAACGGGCGCAAATCCAGCGTGGGTCCGCGCCATTTTTTGTGGACAAGATGCCTTTCAATTTCCAGCATGTCGGCCTGATCCGGATGATTTTGCCGGGGGCGCGTATCGTCAATGTCAGCCGTCATCCCATGGCCCTGGGATTCAGCATTTTCCGGCAGCTGTTCCGGTTTGGCCAGGACTGGGCTTTTGACCTCAGCCAGATCGCACGGTATTACCTCGCCTACTCCGACCTGGTTCACTTCTGGGAGAGGCAGGTGCCGGGGAGCATGATCCAGGTCCGGTATGAGACGCTGGTGGGTTACCCCGAAGCCAGCATTGGGACTTTGTTACAACAGCTGGAGTTGCCCGAGGAACCCGCCTGCTTTGCGCCGCATGAAAACCGCAGGCCGGTCCGCACTGCAAGTTCCGAACAGGTGCGCCGCCCCCTGCACACAGCAGCGGTGGAGTACTGGCGATTGTTTGAAAATCACCTGGAACCCTTGCGCCTCGCCCTGGGCCCGGCGGCAACAACTCCACCTGACACGAACGAACCAACCCGCAGCAGCTGACCTGCCGGCAGCATTGAGTTTCCCGGCATCTACGCCTATGCTCTGCATTCAGAATGCGATAACAGGGATTGTTATGCGTCGCAAGGGAGTGAGCAACAGCTTCAATGTTCTGATTGCCGGCCTGCTGCTGGTGGGTTGGATAGCAGCCTATTTCCTGCTGCCCGGCGACGCCGCCGGGGACGGCCCTTTCTATACCGAAGCTTTTGAATTTGACTCGGAAGGCCTGCCCCTCATCTCCAAAGTCGATCTCGAGTTCCTGGGCATACCGCTCTTCATACTGGAATCCCGTGAGAACCTCGGGCCGGCGCCCGGAACGGTGTTCGTACTCAAAACCCGCAGTGGCAGGATCCGCTGGACCCGGGTTGGCCCTCCCGATATCGGCCGTATCCGGCTGGAAAAGCACTCGGCGCGCTGGTTCATTCCCGGCGGCTGGGTGGTGGAAATCAAGCCCGAGTATACGGGATTCGGCAAACTGTATATTTCGCCCCTGGGTAACTTCCGGTTTTTTTACCACCGGTGGTGAACGATTTGACCCGGGGCCTTTTCTGGCAATCAGGTGAAATCTCCCTATAATCGGATAGGTCATCCAAACTCAATGGGGCAAAGCCTGTGTACCGTACTGCTGTCATCGTATTCTTCCTGTCCGTCCTCCTGAACGCATCCGCGGCCACTGCCGATGAGCTGACCCAGATCATCCAGCAGGATCTCACCACGCTTGGTTACGATGTGGGCAACATCGATGGC
>CBFGWJ010000456.1:0-2538 GCA_965652335.1 uncultured Gammaproteobacteria bacterium
CGGTTTGCTAGAGCTGCATGGACTCGCGGCAGTTCCGGAAACCGGGGTGTGAGCGCGGATCAACCGGGCCGGAACACGCCGCGGAATCAGGGTGATTCAAAATCGTCCCTGAAGATGGGGGGTTCCGCCGGGTCGGGCGGTGCTTCGTAGGCTTCAATGCAACTGGGACTGTTGGCCGCCAGGCGTCCTTCAATCAAGGTTTGCACGCGTGAATGAAACTCCGATTTGTTGGTGCCACAACCCGCGCCGATGGAGCCGGAAACGTGGCAATAGCTCATGATGGTGCCCTTGCCTCCGGCCGGGCAGGACGGGCTGCCAGAGTAACAGCCGGATTCGCCGTTGTAGCACTGGTCGATGGTCGGGCTGTAGCAATGCGTGTGCGGCGAACCCAGGTTGTGCGCCAGCTCATGGCCGATATAGAGCGCTGTGTTGGCTGGAGTGCGGTTGGTGCCAATGGCGTTAAAGCTGTAGCTGCCAAAGGTCCGCCCCGTTTGTTGCTGCACCTGGCCTTTCTGGCAGTACTGGTTGATCCAGGCGATTCCGGAAAAACTGTTTGAACCGATTCCGCGGCCGCCAAACAGCGTGGCGAAGTCGCGCTGGGTTGAGGCCATGTTGAGGCGCCAGTACTGGGCGAATTCATCCATCTGGGCGGAACTCCCGCTGGGAACGGAATAAGGGTCCGAGCCGATCCGCAGGATGATGTCGCCGATCAGCAGGCGGGTTTCCACATCCCGTTCAAAAAATACATTCATGGCCAGGAAAGTGTCAGTGATCCAGGTGGTGGCGGTAGTCGGGTCATTACCCTTGCCAGCCATCCACTCGTTGTCGGTATCAACCGCAACTACCGTCTGAAAGCTGATGGCGCCGCCCGGTGCTGTGGAGCTGATACCTTCCGGCACCGGGCTGTTCAGGTGGTTGAGGGATTGTGGTGCCTGGTCCTCCAGGTTGGTGCCGCAGCTGTTGACCTGGTCGGGCGAGGTTTCCACCGCCTGCAGCTCCACGCCCACGCCCAGCTGGCCGTCCAGGCGCAGTTTGGAATCACCCTTGATGGCAAAGCCGCTGATTTCACCGCTTGCCACATCCACGGCCAGCCCCACTCCGGTAGTCTGGTTGACGGCCACATAGAACTGCCGGGCGTCCTGCTGCCACTCGATGATTCCTTCCGGCCCCAGCACCATCACGCGCGCGCCCGGAGCAAACAGTTCCACGCGGCGGAACTGCAATGGCTCTTCGGCCACCGGGTCGGTGGGCAACAGGTACTGGTCAACACTGGGCAAGGACAAACGTTCGCCGACCCGGGCCTTGCTGAGCCGCTGGCTTTCCCCGGCGCTGAGGGCAAATGCGCCCGGCTCGATTCCGGGTGTCTCGACGGCAAAGGCTGCCAGCGATTCCAGTGGCGGGGTTTTGCGGCCCAGCGGTTCTTCGGGCCCGGCTATGAGTGAACTGGCCTGTAGCGCCAGAACGGCAAAAAACAGCGCGGCTGGTGAAATCCTTTTCATCCGTTTCGCTTCCTGGGTATCAGGTACCAGCGGCCAATCATGGCCGTGGACAGGGGAATTAGACCTGCCGGCAACTCACAAGTCAATCACTGCTTAATCAGCGCTTTACGTAGTGATAGCGTTCACCCAGGCGCTCCAGGCAGCCGCTGAAACAGCGGCTGATCTGGGTGCTGTTGCGGATGCGCTCGATTTTCGGCCAGGTGGCGCGGCGGCCGGCCTCGATCAATGCACGGGCTTCGTTTTCCGAGGCGTTTGATAACACCTTGCTCAATTCCAGTGCACTGCGGTCGGGCAGGATGGTGATATCGCCGCTGTAAACCTGGGTTACCAGGGCATGCGCCTTTTTCAGTACCGAGCCCATGCCCGGTACCTCAAAATGCCGGTTCACCAGCTCCAGTATGTGTTCCACCTGCACCATCGGGCCACGCACCACCACATCCTGCAGGAACGGCAACAGGCCGGTCTTGTCAGGGCCGCCGCTCATGAAAGGCAGTACCAGAGGGTTGGTCTGGCTGACGATGTAATGGTTGACGTTGTGCAGGCGGTTGACCTTTTCCTTCGGTATGTCCTCGTGCACCGAACCGTCCACCCAGCGGCTGCGCGGCATGTAGGGCACCGACTTGCCGGCGTAGTTGCGGGCCCGCAGCTGCACCGGTGGGAACAACCCGGGTACCGCGCTCGATGCGAGTGCGGCCTGGCGGATCAGCACGTTGGGTGAAGTCAGGTAATTGAGCAGCCGGGGAAACTGGTTGGGGTCCGCCGGCGACACCGATATATTCAGGATGCGCCCGGTTTTCTCGTAGGCCTCGAGAAACGTCAGGTCGGGTATGTTGCGGTTGATGGCCTTGCGCAGCTGCTGGGGATCCAGCATGCCCTCACCCTTGAACAGCTTGCGAATGCCGATGGTGCGCACCCACTGGTACTTCAGCACATCCGGCAGCAGTGCATCGGCCAGTTCCTCATCGGTGTGCGTGGCGACGAAGCCGGCGACGATGGAGCCGGCGCTGGAGCCGGTGATCACCTGTGGCAGCAGTTGCTG
>CBFGWJ010000457.1:0-2529 GCA_965652335.1 uncultured Gammaproteobacteria bacterium
GCCTGCGCGCTGGGTCATCCGATTGGAGCGACCGGTGCGCGCTTGCTGGTCACGCTGATTCACGTGTTGCAGCAAAATGGCGGCAAGCGCGGCGTGGCCAGCCTGTGCCTCGGCGGCGGTGAAGCCGTTGCCGTGGCCATCGAACTGGCTGACTGAAGCCAGCAGGCATGTCACAGGAAATCACTCGCACAGAGGCATAATCACACCATGGCCATGATTGAATCCCAACTGGATGCCGGCTCACCCAAGTTCGCCGAGAACAGTGCCTACATGAGCGGACTGGTGGCGGACCTGAAAGAGCAACTGGCCCTGTTTGAACTCGGCGGGGGCGAAGCGGCACGCGCCAGGCACCAGTCGCGCGGCAAACTGCTGGCGCGTGAGCGCGTGGTGGCGCTGCTGGATCCCGGCAGTGATTTCCTGGAACTCTCCGCGCTGGCGGGTTACGGCATGTACGATGGCGGCGCTCCCGGTGCCGGCATCGTGGCCGGTATCGGCAAGGTGCATGGCCAGGAAACCATGGTGCTGGCCAACGATGCCACGGTTAAAGGCGGAACCTATTTTCCGGTAACCATCAAGAAGCACCTGCGGGCGCAGGAAATCGCCCTGGAAAACAACCTGCCCTGCGTCTACATGGTGGATTCGGGCGGCGCCTTCCTGCCATTGCAGGATGAGGTGTTCCCTGATCGTGATCACTTCGGCCGCATCTTCTACAACCAGGCCCGCATGTCAGCGCGGAACATTCCGCAGATCGCGGTGGTGATGGGCTCCTGCACCGCCGGCGGTGCTTACGTTCCGGCCATGTGTGATGAATCCATCATCGTCAAGAACCAGGGCACCATTTTCCTGGGCGGTCCGCCGCTGGTGCGCGCCGCGACCGGCGAGATCGTCGATGCCGAATCACTGGGCGGCGCCAAGGTGCATTCCACCCGCTCCGGCGTGACCGACCACATGGCCGACAACGATGCCCATGCCCTGGTGATGGCACGCGAAATCCTGCAGCACCTGAACCGCATCAAGCCGGTGAACCTGCACCTGCGCAAGCCGCAGGCGCCACGCTACGCGGCCGATGAACTGTACGGCATCATTCCGCAGGACACCCGCTACAGCTACGATGTCCACGAGATCATCGCCCGCCTGGTTGACGGAAGTGAATTTCATGAATTTAAAGCACGCTATGGCAAGACCATGGTGTGTGGCTTCGCCCACCTGGATGGCTATCCCATCGGCATCGTGGCCAACAACGGCATCCTGTTTTCCGAGTCGGCGCTGAAAGCCACCCACTTCATAGAACTCTGCAATCAGCGCGGTATTCCATTGATATTCCTACAGAATATTACCGGGTTCATGGTTGGAAAGCAGTACGAAAATTCCGGAATTGCAAAGGATGGGGCCAAGATGGTGACCGCCGTGGCCACTTCCTGGGTGCCGCGTTTCACGGTGGTGATCGGCGGTTCCTACGGCGCCGGCAACTATGCCATGTCCGGCCGCGCCTACCAGCCCCGGTTCATGTGGATGTGGCCCAACGCGCGCATCTCGGTGATGGGCGGCGAACAGGCGGCTTCGGTACTGGCCACGGTAAAGCGCGAAAGCATCGAGGCGGCCGGCAAGTCGTGGTCGGAACAGGAGGAACAGCAGTTCAAAGCCCCGGTTCGCGAACAGTACGAACGCCAGGGACATCCCTATTACGCCACCGCGCGCCTGTGGGACGATGGCATTATCGACCCGCTGGATACCCGCCGGATACTGGCGCAGGCCCTGTCCATTTCGCAGAACGCCCCGGCCGAAAGCGGCAAGTTCGGCGTGTTCCGCATGTAGAACCCGATTCGGTTTATCAAGGAATTACACGCACATCATGAGCCAACACCTGCTGCAGGAACTGGATTCAAACGGGGTCCTAACCCTGACCCTGAACCGGCCCGAAGTCCACAACGCCTTTGGCGAGCAGTTGATCCGGGAAATGACCGAGGCGTTGCAGAACGCCACCGACGACCCGGCGGTGCGCGTGCTGGTGTTGGGTGGCGCCGGCAAAAGCTTCTCCGCGGGCGCCGACATGAACTGGATGAGCAGCATGGTGAACGCCAGCGCCGAGGAAAACGAGCTGGATGCGCAGCTGCTGGCGCGCATGCTGCGGCGGCTCAACTATTTCTCCAAGCCCACCATTGCGCGCATCCATGGCGCGACATTGGGCGGTGGCGTGGGCCTGGCGGCCTGCTGTGACATCGTCATTGCCGCCGACACGGTTCAATTCGCCCTCACCGAAGTCCGCCTGGGCCTGGTGCCGGCGGTGATTTCGCCGTTCGTATACCGCCGCATCGGCGAAAGCCAGGCGCGGCGCTACTTCCTGACCGCCGAGCGCTTTGATGCCGCCGCCGCCCAGCGCATGGGCCTGGTGCAGCTGGTGGTGCCCGCCGACGAACTGGACGCCACGGTGGCGCGCCAGGTTGACCTGCTGCTGCAGGGCGGCCCCAACGCGCTGAAGCAGGCCAAGAAGCTGGTGTTCAGCGTGGCCAACCACGACAACACGCGGCA
>CBFGWJ010000458.1:0-2521 GCA_965652335.1 uncultured Gammaproteobacteria bacterium
TCGGCGCAACTGTCGGCGGTCGCGGCCTGGATGCGGCCCATCGGCGCGCTGGGCCTGGGGCTGCTGGGTGACCGCTACCAGGTCAGCCGCATGACGCTGCTGTGTTTCGTGGCCCTGCTCGTCTCGCAGGTGTTCTTCGCCCTCAGCACGCCGGTGCCGGGCGCTGCCTGGATACTCCTTAGCAACATGCTGGTCGGCAGCCTGGCCATGTTTGGCCTGCGTTCGCTGTACTACGCGCTGCTGGAAGATGCGCGCATTCCGGCAGCCATCACCGGCACCGCGGTGGGCATCATCTCGGTGGTGGGCTATTCGCCGGATGTGTTCGTCAGCTACGTGGGCGGCGTGCTGCTGGACCGCTCGCCCGGGCTTGCCGGCCACCAGCACTATTTCTGGTTCCTGGCCGCGTTCGCGGCTATCGGGGTGGTTGCCAGCCTGCTCCTGATGCGGCTTTTGGCGCGGCCACTTCCGGGCTCCGGCCGGCCAGGCATGAAGGCTGAAGCCATTCATACTTCATTCGGAAATCAGGTAAATTAGCGCTTTACCAGCCCCCAATTCCGGAGCCTGCCATGAGCATGAAACTGCATATCATCAAACCCAGCGTCAACAGCATGTGCGTGCGCGTATTGATCCGCGCGGCCAAACTCGACCTGGCGGAAGAGGATGCTTACGGCAAAACACGTTCCCCCGAGTACCTGGCCATGTGCCCGGCGCACCTCACACCCTTCCTGGAGGACAATTCACTGCCGGGCGGCGGCCTGTGGGAGAGCGGCGCCATCATGCAGTACCTGTGCAACCGGTTTTCGCTGGAGAATTTTTATCCCAAGGCGGCAACCCAGCGCGCGGTTCACGACAGCACCCTGTTGTATGTAACAGGTGCCTTCTACCCGCTGTTGGCCCGTGCCGTTTACCCGGTGCTGGGCTTTCCCGGCCACCCCAGCGAGGTTGCCGGCAGCGCGGCTTCCGATGAAATCAAGAACGCAGCACGCCAGGCGGCGGAAAGTTCGCTGGCGGAAGTGCTGGAAATTTTCCGCACCGGCTTCCTGCGCGGCGGAGACTTCATCGGCGGCGACCATCCCGGCATTGGCGATTTCCGCTTTGGGTCCTGTTTCGAGTTCCTGCCCGCGCTGAATTACGAATTACCCGGCTGGGCACAGGCCTACCACCAGCGCCTCGAGCAGCACCTGGGCGAGGCCTGGTCTGAGCCGGCCGCGGATGTGCGTGGATTTCTCGCATATGTGAAATCGAGGCAGCCATAGCAACCATTCGTCACAGTTATTGCCTGGCCGTGGCCTTGCTGTCCGTTCCCCTGATGGCTCAGGGCGAGGGGGTTTCGGATTCGCTATGCCTGGCTGGAGTGTTCGAACCTGGCGCGCCGGCATGCTCAACCAATGATGTGCTTATTTCCCAGTTTGTCCTGGTCGGGCCTCCGCAAACCTGCCAGGCGGACTCGTGGCGGGAAGTGGAATTGGAGATCAGGATTGAATCGGGGGTCGACCGCTATGACATTGGCCTCTGGATAAACCAGCTGGGTGGTTCAGCCCGAACTGATGAAAGCTTCAACTGCTTTCACGATGCCCTGATGCCATTGGCCAACCCGGCCAGCGCGTGCAACCATGGCAGCCAGGACCCGGACCTGTTGGCCTATTACGACCTCGACGGCGATGCGTGCGGCGACGTCCATAGCCCGGTCGACAATCCCTGTGGTAATGCGGTGGTGGAGCCTTGCAGCGGCGGTGGCGGCAGCTGCCTGGTCACGCGTCGTATTGCGCAACTTGGGCTGTTGTGTCGTGACTCCGATGGAGATGACGTGGTTGACGTCAGCGCCTGCGCCAGTTGGGACATCAACGAAAGTACACAATGCACCACTGTGCAGGAAGCGTATCCTGGAACAGGGAGCAGGTGCTCCTGCAATGAGGGTATACCGGTACAGAATCTTTTTGTTTCAACACCAGAGGAGCTGCTATTCCTCGACGGCTTTGAAGACGCGGAATGAACGCTGGTTGGCGCCAAGCCCAACACGCCATGCATTCGCCACGTTCGCGGAGAAGCCAGCCGCGACCGGCCAACGCGCTAATCGATGCGAGTTTTGAGCTGGTGCCCCAGTTCCAGTAAGTCGTGATGGTCGCCCGACCATTTCAATGCCGTGATGGAGGCATTGGCGGGCAGGAAACACACCACCCGGTCGCGCTGTTGCAACGAACCGACGATGGCGTTGAGCACCATGAAGTGGGTGAAGATCACCGTGTGCTCGCGCACCCGGCTGATTTCTTCAAGAATTGCCGAGCGCCACTCCAGCACCATCGGGTGTTGCTCCTGCCAGTTCTGCAGCGCGATCTGGCGCAGCCAGGCGTGGCGCTGTGACTTTTCCACCGGCGTGGGGATTTCGCGGAAAGTCTCGATGATGGCGGGCTCGATGCCCAGCGCCTCGGCCAGTGGTTGAGCGGTCTCTCGCGCCCGCACCATGGGGCTGCTGACCAGGCGCACATCCGGGCCAAGTTGCGGCAACAGTTTCGCGGCAGTC
>CBFGWJ010000459.1:0-2520 GCA_965652335.1 uncultured Gammaproteobacteria bacterium
GTAACGCCGGTCACCCGCGCGTGCCTGAACCGGCAACCGCTGGTGGTAACGGTCGAGATCAGCGGCCAATTGTTCAACTGTGGCGTAGCGGCGCCCGGGCTCCTTGCGCAATGCCACCTGGCAAATCACATCCAGGTCACCTTTGAGTTGGCGGGCCAGCAAGGCAGGCGTGGTCGCTCGCAGCAATGCGGGGTTGGCGGCGCCGGCTTCAGGAACCCGCTCTGCGCGGCCTTTGCCAGCTTCGCGCACGCGAATGGAAGGATTGGTGGGCACCTCGGTGAGGACCGCCTCGCGGATGCGGTTCGGCTGGTCCGCGGCGATGCGGTAGGGTGAATGCCCGGTGAGCAGCTGGTATAGCAATACTCCCAGCGAATACACATCACTGGCAGTAGTGATGGGATCACCGGCGATCTGTTCGGGGCTGGCGTAGGCGGGCGTCAGCGGACGACCGCCAATCTGAGTGATCAGCGTGGTATCAGCGGTTACCGCACTGTCGTCCAATACCTTGGCAATACCGAAATCGAGCAACTTGACCCGACCCTCAGCCGTGACCAGGATGTTCGTGGGCTTGAGGTCACGATGCACCACGAGGTTCTGGTGGGCATACTGGACAACCTCCAGCACCTGCCTGAACAATTCGAGTCGCTGGCTCACCGACAGCCGCTGATCATCGCAATAACGCGTGATCGGCAGGCCATCAACATACTCCATGATGAAGTAAGGCCAGCCTTCAGCGCTGATTCCCCCGTCGATCAGCCGGGCGAGGTTGGGATGCTCCATGGCTGCAAGAATTCGCCGCTCGGACTCGAAACGCCGCAGCACCGACTCCAGCGCGGGGCCGGTCGGCAGGAATTTGATCGCAACCTGTTGGGCAAACTGCCCATCGTCACGGACTCCAAGGTAGACAATGCTCATGCCCCCACGGCCGAGCTCGCGTTCGATGCGAAAAGGCCCAACGCGTTCTGGAATGGTTGGGGCCGGAGGCTCGAGGGCGTTCAGGCGCGATGCCAGCCGACCGATATGTTCATCGCCGCGGGCATGCAGCTGCAGCAATTCCTCAACCTGCTTGCGCACGTTCGGGTCGCTTGTGGCCTGCAGCAGAAATTCGTGCCGATCCGCCGGTGAATGCTCCAGAGCGGACAACACCAGCGCCTCGACATCCGCAGCAATGGCGCTGGAATGGACAGATTGAGTACGGCTGGACTCCGTCATTGCACCGAAGCGCTTTCGAGCATCTGCTGCAGGTGGATTTTTGCAATTTCCCAATCACGCCGGACCGTGCTCTCGGAAACTCCCAGCGCCTTGCAGGTATCTTCAATGCTCAGGCCGGCAAAGAAACGGCATTCGACCACCTGCCCCTGGCGCGGATTCTCTGCTTCAAGTTGCGAGAGCGCCTGATCCAGGGCCAGCAGTTCAAGGCTCAGGTCCTCAGGAAGTTCGAGGTCCGGCAACGAGTCCACATCGATATCGGACGGTGCAACACCCAAACCGCGTTTGCTGGCCATCTTGCGGCGGGCATAGTCGACCAGCACATGCCGCATTGCACGCGATGCCACAGCGAAGAAGTGGCTATGGTCTGCCCACCGGGGATTCTGCATGTTGGCCAGCTTGAGGTAAGCCTCGTGCACGAGAATGGTGGTGTTCAGCGTTTCATTACCCTGCCAGCGGCGCCGATGACTGCCAGCCAGGCGATATAACTCCCGGTAAACTGTTTCGAATAACCGGTCAACCGCGTGGCGGTCAGATGGAGCGGAGTTTTTCAGTAAACCGTTTATTTCCATTGCTATTGCTAAGAGCTCGCCTCTGCCATCGTTCTCCAGGGGTTGAGCAGTATAGACGATCAAAACCAGACGCGGACAATCGCGGAATAAGGCAAAGAGCCCCGCCATGAATGGCCCTTCGCCATTTGCCAGCAGCGCATCATGCTGCCCGTGAAAACCCTTATGATTGCCGGCGGCTATTCACACAATTAAAAAATTCAATTTCAACTATTGCGGCGAGATGGCTATAGTGCAAGTGAGTAAATCTCCCGGCCCGCTCGGCCGGCAGCCAGTCCGAAGTCTGCAGTTCAGGCAGCCAGCCTGGGCCGCGTTGTATTCATATCCACGGAGGTAGCTAGACCATGTCATTGAAAGGCTCTAAAACCGAACAAAACCTGAAAGATGCATTTGCCGGCGAATCACAGGCGAATCGTCGTTACCTGTATTTTGCGCAGCGCGCCGACGTTGAAGGTTACAACGACGTAGCGGCCGTGTTCCGCTCCACGGCTGAAGGTGAGACCGGCCACGCGCACGGCCACCTCGAGTACCTGGAAGAAACCGGCGACCCCGCGACCGGCCTGCCGATTGGCGGCACTGCCGACAACCTGAAAGCAGCCATTGCCGGCGAAACGCACGAGTACACCGACATGTACCCGGGCATGGCGCGCGCAGCCCGCGAGGAGAACTTCGACGAAATCGCCGACTGGTTCGAAACCCTGGCCAAGGCCGAGCGCTCTCACGCCAATCGTTTCCAGAAAGC
>CBFGWJ010000460.1:0-2515 GCA_965652335.1 uncultured Gammaproteobacteria bacterium
GATGGCTGTCCGCCGCTGCTGGAAATCAGTGCCGTGGAAATCAAACAGCAGCTGGAGCGGCGTGCCACCGGCAGGTCACGCCACACTTCCCAGCGCCGCGAGGCGGATGATGTGCAGATTCTTTCGGGCGTCTTTGAAGGCCGTACCACGGGCACTCCCATCGCCTTGCTGATCGAGAACACCGATGCGCGCAGCAAGGATTACACCGATATCAAGTCCCAGTTCCGTCCGGGTCATGCGGACATTACCTACTGGCAAAAATACGGCATTCGCGATTACCGCGGAGGAGGGCGTTCCTCGGCCCGTGAAACCACCATGCGCGTGGCCGCGGGTGCTATCGCGCGCAAGTGGCTGAAGCAGGAGCTTGGCATCACCATACAGGGCTGGCTGGCACAATTGGGCCCCATTCGAACCGATGACATAAAGCGATGGGAAACCATCGATGACAACCCGTTCTTCTGTCCGGACCCGGCAAAGGTGGAACAGCTTGAAGCGTTCATGGACGCGCTCCGCAAGTCCGGCGACTCGGTGGGGGCGCGGGTCAACGTCATCGCGCGGAACGTGCCGGCCGGGTTGGGCGAACCCATTTACGGCAAGCTGGATGCCGAACTGGCCAGCGCCATGATGAGCATCAACGCCGCCAAGGCCGTTGAAATCGGCGCAGGTTTCGCCAGCGTCGAGCAAAAAGGCAGTGAACATCGCGATGAAATGACGGCCAAGGGCTTCCTGAGCAACCACGCAGGCGGTATCCTCGGTGGCATATCCAGTGGGCAGGATATTCTGGTAAGCACCGCGTTCAAACCCACCTCGAGCCTGCGGCTACCCGGACGTAGCGTGGATCAGGATGGCCAGGAAATCGAAATCGTCACAAAAGGGCGGCATGACCCCTGTGTGGGAATTCGTGCCACGCCAATTGTGGAAGCGATGATGGCTTTGGTGCTGATGGATCATGTCCTCAGGGATCGGGCGCAGATGGGTTCGAATCGCAAAAGCTGATGCCGGCGCGTTATTCGAAGATTGCGTATAAACAACAACTTACATTTGATATATACTTTTTGACATTATGAACAGAAAACCCAGAATTGCAGTAGTTGGCGCCAGCGGAGCCGTTGGCGAGGCCATGTTGTCGATATTGGCCGAACGCGGCCATCGCGAAGACCGTGTCACGGCTTTGGCCAGCGAGCGGTCAGCCGGCGAGGAAGTTGAATTCGGCAACGCCAGCCTGACGATAGAAAACCTGGCCGATTTCGATTTCACCGGCACGGACTACGCGCTGTTTTCCGCCGGCGGCTCGGTGAGCAAGGAGTTTGCTCCGAAGGCCGCCGCGCAAGGGGCCATCGTCATCGACAATACCTCGGCCTTCCGCTACGACAAGGACATTCCACTGGTCGTGCCGGAGTGCAATGCCCACGTGCTCGATGACATTGACGGCGGCTGCATCATTGCCAACCCCAACTGCTCCACGATCCAGATGGTGGTTGCACTGGCGCCGATCCATCGCGAAGCGGGCATCAGCCGCATCAACGTGGCTACCTACCAGTCCGTTTCAGGCGCCGGACGCAAAGGACTGAATGAACTGGCCCAGCAGACTGCAGCCAAACTGAATTTCAAGGATTCCGAGCCGGCCGCGTTTGCCCAGCCCATCGCTTTCAATGTGATACCGCAGATCGATGAACTGCTGGACAACGGCTATTCGCGCGAAGAGATGAAAATGCTGTGGGAGACGCAAAAAATCCTGGAAGATGACAGCATCCTGGTGAATGCCACGGCGGTTCGGGTGCCGGTTTTCTATGGCCATGCCGAGGCGGTGCATTTCGAAACCCGCCAGGATATTTCGATAGAGCGCGTGCGGGAATTGCTGCAGGACGCTGCGGGTGTTGTATGGCTGGCGGGTGAAAACAAACAACACCCCACCCCGTTTACGCATGCAGCCGGTAAAGATCCGGTCTACGTGGGCAGGCTTCGGCGCGACCTGAGCCATCCGCGGGGAATCAGCATGTGGGTGGTGGCCGACAATGTTCGAAAAGGCGCCGCACTGAATGCCGTGCAGATCATGGATTACCTTGAGTCCCGGGCGGTTCCCGGTAGCAACCCGGCCTCGGCACACGTAGAATCGGAAGCCGTAAGTGCTTGATAGCAGTCCCGGAATGGACCTGCCGGGTCATTGTTCTTCTAAAAGTCAGGGATTGACGGAGGGGCGAATGTCATCTTGTGAAAGGAAAAGCGCCAGGTTGGTTTTGCTGGCTCTGTTGCTGTTCTTCAGCCCGGTGGTTTTCGGCCTCGGGCTGGGCAACGTCAAAATAGAGTCATTCCTGAACCAGCCGCTGAACGCGCGCATCGATCTGCTGGTTCGTCCGGGTGAGGATATTTCCGGTATCACCGCCCGCCTGGCGTCGGCCGAAGATTATGCGCTGATCGGTGCCAGCCGCGATGCCATTTCCGTCCCTTTGCGTTTCACCGTTGATACGCAATCCGAACAGCCGTACATCAGGGTAACCAGCACTCTGCCGGTGAA
>CBFGWJ010000461.1:0-2507 GCA_965652335.1 uncultured Gammaproteobacteria bacterium
GACGAACGAAATCAACGATGTTGGTCAGGCCTGATTCGTCAAGCGAGCGGTCGGCGGACTCGATCAGGTAGGACATGGTCCAGAACAGTCCGGCGGTAATAGCCACTGCCAGTACGGCACCAATAGCCAGGCGTGAATAGTGGCCTGATTTATTGAGCGTCAGTGAATCAAGAATGGTAGCTGCCATCGATAGTCTCTCAGGGTTCCTGGGCGGCAATGGAAACGTTATAGACGCCAGCGGACCGGGCCGCGTCCATCACCTGTATCAGGGTGTCCGTCTTGGATTCCTTGTCAGCCTGGATGACCACCGAACCCTGCGGGTTTTCGGCGTGCAGTCGTTCGATATTCGGGCGTACTGAACGAACGTCTACCTGGCGACGGTCAATCCAGATGTCGTTGTTGGGGCCGATCGCAACCAGGATGTTGGCCTTTTCCTGCTTCACCGCAGTGGCTGCATCCGGGCGGTTTACTTCGATACCGGCTTCCTTGATGAAAGTGGCGGTAACGATGAAGAAGATCAGCATGATGAAAACCACGTCCAGCATCGGCGTGATGTCGATGTTGGATTCTTCCTCTTCAATCTGGGCAAATTGCTGCCGCATATTCAAATCTCCTAGTGTGTCGATTCAGTGGCGGGAAATAAGTTCCCGCTCACTGCCCATTCATTGATGATGAATTTCAAGATGGTCGGTCAAGGCTTCACGTTCACGTCGCGCTTTGTTGCTCAGATACGCACTCATGGCCACGCCGGAGAGCGCAGCAACCATTCCCGACATCGTGGGAACGGTTGCCTTGGATACACCGGAAGCCATGGAGCGGGGGTTGCCAGAACCGGAAATCGCCATGACCTCGAATACCTCGATCATGCCGGTTACGGTTCCGAGCAGGCCCAGCAAGGGGCACAGCGCTACACACGTCTGGATCAATCCCAGGTGTTTCTCAGCCGAAGCGGCTACCTGGGAAATGATGCGACCGCGAATCTGGTGAGCTTTCCAGGACGATTTGTCCGAGCGCTTGTCCCAGATCCCCAGGGCATTCCTGACCAGACGCTTGTAGCCGGTACGCATGAACACCAGCCTTTCAATGATCAGCATCCACATGAACATCGTGAGGAGGCCTATCACATTGAGAACCGGCCCGCCCAACTCAAAAAAGTCGCGGATGGTCTCCAGGAACGGCAGGTAGTAATACAGTGTATCCATGCGTGCTTACGCTCCGGTCAGCTGCTGTTCCGCACGTTCCGAAAGCATGCCCGCAGCTTCTTCCTGCAGGATCTGGGTCAGGCGCTTGGCGCGGCCGGCCACCAGGGTGTGCAGGAATACCATCGGGATGGCAACTACCAGACCCAATACCGTGGTAACCAGCGCGGTAGAGATACCACCGGCCATCAGCTTGGGATCACCCGCGCCGTACAACGTAATGGCCTGGAAGGTAATGATCATACCGGTCACCGTACCCAGCAGACCCAGCAGTGGGGCAACCACCGCGATGATCTTCAGGAACGGCAGCATGGCATTGAACTTCGGCGTTTCCTTGAGGATGGCTTCGCCGAGTTTCAGTTCCAGGCTTTCCACATCCACGTTCGGGCTGTCATGCGCAACCTTCAGCACACGTCCCAGCGGGTTGTTGCCCGGGTTGTTGAGGTTTTTGGACTGCGACCGGACTGCCGCGCTGGTGGCTGTCAGGCTCAGCAGGCGCCAGATGGCGATGACCAGGCCGATCAGGCCAAGCACGATAATGGTGTAACCGACTTCCTGGCCCTGGGCGATGCGTTCCATCAGGCTGGGCGACTGCACCAGCAGCCCCAGCAACTGGCCACGGGTCGGGTCAACTGAGAAAGGGTGGAGGCCGGAAGTGGCATTGGCCAGGTCTTCCGCACGGCTGGTGTAGCGGGCGGCCGGCTGCCGTTGCAGTTCTACCAGGCGGCCGGATTCGGGAACGTATTCGAGGTACTTGTCACCGGAGATCACGTTGAACAGGCCGACGCGCACCACTTCACGCTGTTCCTCTTCGCCATTGGCGTTCACGACTGCCGTGGTGAATTTGGAAACCTTGGCGGACTCGGTCATTTCACGCTGCAGTTCAAACCACAGGCGTTCGATTTCAGCCAGGGTAGGCATGCGGTTGGTGGAGCCCATCTTCTGAGCGAAGGTGGTCAGCCACTCGGAGCGATCCGGAAACTGCACCTGGGTAACCGAAGAGTCGAAGTTTCCGCGGGCGTCACCAGCAGCCTGCTGCAGTACGCCAAACAGTTCTTTCAGGTCGCCCAGACGTTCCTGCAACGCACGCTCCAGCACGATGATTTCTTCATCGTTGACGGCGAATGTCTCTTCCAGGGTTACCGAACGGGCTTCTTCGCGGGTGCGCTCTGCCTTGATGTTGGCCAGGGCCTGCTGCTGCTGGGAGCGCTCTCTCTGGAACTCGTCGATGCGCGCCTTGTTGGCGGCTGCATCTTTCACGCGACCCTGTTTGACCAGGTTCAGCAGTTCATCCAGTGAAACCGCTTC
>CBFGWJ010000462.1:0-2500 GCA_965652335.1 uncultured Gammaproteobacteria bacterium
CGCTGATCAAGGCAGGCATCGCGCACCAGGGCGCTGCGCTGCTGGATGTGATATCACCCTGCGTGACCTTCAACGACCACGCCGGCTCCACCAAGAGTTACGCGTACACCCGCGAACACATGTATCGCACCAGCGAAACCGGCTTTGTGCCGCCAGCCAGCGAAATCACCACGGATTATGCGGCGGGCGAGTCGGTCAGGGTCACGCTGCACGACGGCTCCAGCATCGTGCTGAAGAAAGCCGACCCGGATTACGACCCCACCAATCGCAGCAAAACGCTGTGCTATCTGGAAAAGCACCGCAACAAGGGCGAGATTCCCACCGGCCTGCTGTTCATCGACGATGACTTGCCCGACATGCACGCAATAGCGGGCACAGCGAAAAAACCGCTGCGGGACTTCGACTACGCTGAGCTCAATCCCGGCAGCGCGGCCCTGGAGAAACTGCAGCGCAGCATGCGTTAGCCGGCAACACCCCGGCGGGGCCGGCTATTTTCCTTTCCAGCACGTTGCGGCGAAGCTGCCGCCTTCGCCTCCGGCTGTTTTTACTCCCACCTGGTTGATGCTCAAGGTACCGCATTCGTCATCAACCTGGCCGCCCTGGGGAACAGCCGTGGCAACGAAGTCCTGGTTGTTGTTTGAAGTGGCGGTACTGAAGGCATAGCGGCTGGATGATGCATCGCCCGCACATGCGTCGGCGTCATAGGCATTGGTGCGGGCAAAAACGCGTTCCTGGCAGGCTGCCATGGTGAGCAGTTCCTGCAGGGCTTCGGTGCGCTGGGTCCTGATCATGTAGGCGCTGTAACTCGGGACCGCCAGCGCCAGCACGATCGCCAGCAAACCCATGGTCATCATGGCTTCGATCAGGGTGAAGCCGCCGGCGGCGCGGGCACAACAGCCAAAGGCTGCGCCGCGGCGCAGCGGGCTTGGGTTCGGCAACCGGATCAGTGAATTCATTGCAGGCACCATGAATCCCGTCAGTCAGTCTGGAACCAGCTTTGCCGGCCGCAAGCCATGGGCTGGTGCGCCGCGGCTATCATCACGATGCTGCCGTTGGTGCGCGTGGTATAGGTAAACGAACGCGCCGCGCCGGCGGGACAGCCTCGGGGCGAATTGGCCTTGATGGGGAATATGTCACCCAGGTCAGAAGGCCGGTCATCGTACAGAAAGGCCGGCAGGTTGGGCATGCTGAGCATCTCGATGCCCACCGGGTTGGCCGGGCCCTCGGGTTCGCCTTCCTGCAGCGGGTTGCCGATGGTCAATACGTCGGCGGTATCGATGACATTGTCGTCATTCATGTCAAAAACCGGGAATCGCGGTGACGCGCCTGTGCTCGCATTCAGCGCCATGATCCATCCCGTGCCGCCCGCTGCGCACAGGTCTTCCGCCGGAATCATGGAAACCATGAACGCGATGTTGTCGCGCAGCACGATCTTGCGGATGATGCGCTCACCTTCCACGGGCAGGTCCACCACCCAGCCGCGCGACTGCGGTTCACCTTCGGCATCAAACCACACGGGCTTGTTCGGCTCGTAATCATGGATGACCCGTGAATTGCTTTCCGGGTCGATTGAGAGTTCCGGTTGCTCCAGCTGGTTGCGGGAGAAACCGTGCTGCCCATAGTTGTTGCGCTGGTTCTGGGCCTTGTTGTAATAGCCGTCGCGGTCCCAGACGGCATAAACCGACTGGACATCGGTGCCGACGGTGCGGTCATCCGCAACCTCCAGGTACTTGCCGGTGCCGAACAGCACCAGCACGCCTTCAGAGATGGACAGCGGGTGGCGCATGATGGCGGGTTGCGTGGTGATCGGTTGGCGGGCGCCGTCGGCGTTGATGGCTTCGAACAGGGGCTCGCCGCCGAACGCCACACTCCAGTTCGACGGGCTTTCGGACGTTACGTCGACCTTCCACACTTTGCCGTTGAGGTCGCCCACATAGATGAAATCCGACAGGTAATCACCGTCGATATCCGCGACAGCCGGAGTGGACAGGCCATCCGCGCCTTCGATCCTGATCTTCTTGTAGTCGCCGGCTGACCAGCCGTCGAGGCCGTCTTCGATGTAGAGGACATAAACGTACTGGTTACCTGTAGATGAAACAAAGCCGTCTTCAATGGTGTTGTTGTAACCGGAAGTAAAGATGGCGGCCCATTTGCCGTTGGCCATCTTGCGGATCTGCACCTCGCTGAAGACGTTGCCAAGGTCGGCATCGTCCTCATCGGTGAACTCCCACAGGACATCATCGGTACTGAAGTTTTCCGGGTCGGTGATGTCCAGTGCGTAGACACCCTGGCCGCCTTCACGCAAACCGCCAATCAGCACCGAACGCCAGTTGCCGTTCAGCACCACGTCGCCGTAAATGGGCGAACCGTTGACGTAAAAGTCATGGTCATAATAGGTGTAGGTCAAACGATTGAGCTTGCTGATCACCTTGTTGGGCACATAGGCGATGATTTCCTCGCCATCGCTTTCCCGGAAGCCATGCAGCATGCCATCGTTGCC
>CBFGWJ010000463.1:0-2499 GCA_965652335.1 uncultured Gammaproteobacteria bacterium
CCGTCATGGTGCGATTGGTGGTATCCACCGCTTCTATTGCGCGCATTCGTTCAAGTGAAATGATGATGTCATCCGGCCGAGAGACCCCGCCTTTCACCAGGCCAGTCAGGCCGCCGTGCGTGACCACCGGCTGCTTTTGCCGGTGGCAGGCTTTCATCACCTCAGCCAGTTCTGCGGTATTGGCGGGGCGGACGATACAGGCGGCCTGGATGGTTTCCTTGTGGCCCCAGCCGGCCGGCCGCTGGCTGACATCATCGCCAGTCAGCAGGCCGTTTTCACCCACGATGGCGCGAATGGATTCGATCAGTTCTTTCATGTTGTCCATGGATTTCAGGATTTGAGCTTCAGCAACAGGGCCAATACCCGCTTGGCCAGGGCGCTGTGCGGCGGCGCGAAAAATTTCAGCGCACTGAACCGGGCCTGGTAAAACACCGGGCGCAGTTTGGAAAACGTCATGAAACCTTCGCGGCCATGGTAATGCCCCATGCCGCTGGCGCCGACACCGCCAAAGGGCAGGTCATGCTGGGCCTGGTGCAGCAGCACGTCATTCACGCTGACGCCACCCGACATGACATGCCTGACGTAATAATCCTGCAGTTCCGCATCCTCGGTAAAGGGGTAAAACGCCAATGGCCGGTCATGGGCATTGATGTGGTTCACCACCTCTTCTGCCTTTGAATAGCTGATCACCGGCAGGATCGGCCCGAAAATCTCTCGCTGCATTATGCTCATGTGCGGCTGAGTATCCAGCACCAGGTGGGGTGGGAACTTGCGCGTTGCCGCATTGGCCGGCTGGCCACCGCTGAGATCGACCAGCCTGGCGCCCTTGCTGCGCGCATCCTCCAGGCTGGCTTGCAGCCGCGCGAACGAACGCTCGTCGATGATGGCGGTGTAATCCGGGCTGTTGATGTCCGGCAGGTGTTTGGCGGTCCAGTCCAGGCAGAGTTGTACAAAAGATTCGACCTGGCCTTCATGCACCCAGACGTGGTCGGTGGTGATGCAGATCTGCCCGGCATTGAACAGCTTGGCAAACAGGATGCGCTCCACGGCTTTCTGCAGCGGAAAATCCGGCGCAATCACCGCTGGTGACTTGCCGCCCAGCTCCAACGTCACGGGCGTCAAGTTGGCCGCTGCCGAAGCCATCACCGCACGGCCAGTCTGGCCTGAACCGGTGAACAGCAGGTGGTCGAACGGCAGTTTGGAAAATTCGATGCCCACGCCGCCGGTTTCCTCGTAAAACTTCAGCTTGTCTTCGGCAAAATACCGCGGGCTCAGCTGGATCAGCAGGCGGCTGAGATGGCGGGAATTTTCCGACAGCTTCACCATCGCCCGGTTGCCGGCGGCAAAGATCGAGGCCAGCGGGCTGAAGGCCAGCTGGATGGGAAAATTCCACGGCACGATGACACCCACCACCCCGAGTGGCTGGGGTATGACGCGGTTGCGAGCCCCGGGGTACAGGCTGATGTCGATGGCGCGTTTCTGCGGCCTCATCCAGCGCCGCAGGTGTTTCAGGTTGTCGTTGATGGCATCCAGCACCAGGTAGATCTCGGCAAAACGCGTTTCAAAGGCGGAACGGCAACCGTAATCGGCATTGACCGCATCCACCAGCGCCTGCTGGTTTTCGCTGATCAACCGTTTGAGCACAAGCAGATCCTGCCGCCGTTGCGCCAGGGTCGGGCATGGCTGTTGCAGGCAGGCCTGGCGCTGCTGCCGAAGATCAGCGTGAAGCCCCTTCGCGAGGGCGGCGGCTGGATACCCGCCTGTCAATTCGCTGGCAACGGTGTTCATGGTGGCAATGCTCCGGACGGGTTGTGACTGCGGCAGCGACGTTACAGGTTGCAGCATACCAAACCGAGCATAACAAAATGGCAGGTGCATGCTGTATCGGCGGACCAGTCCAGCGCGCTG
Organism: uncultured Gammaproteobacteria bacterium; assembly: GCA_965652335.1. Lineage (GTDB taxonomy): Bacteria > Pseudomonadota > Gammaproteobacteria > Xanthomonadales > SZUA-36 > JAWXBM01. Next base: position 1,909 of record CBFGWJ010000463.1, read on the forward strand.
CCGCCGCCACAGCTGGCGACTTCTTCCAGCCCAAAGGTATAATCAGCCGGGCAAAGTTCACCTGGTTCCCGCTTTCCAGCACTCACCATTCCGGAAAAGTAAGATGGCACGTCACAAGCTGTGGTTTGTTTCCCTGTCGCTGTACCTGCTGGCTTGGCCACTGACGGGCCAAAGCCAGGACGGTGAATGGCGGCACGTCGTCACGCCCTACCTGATGGGCGCCTACATGGAAGGCACGTCGGCCATCGGTCAGCTTGAAGCCGACATCGACCTGAGCCCCTCGGACATTTTCAGCAACCTGGATTTCGGGGCCATGTTCGCTTACCGCGGTGAAACCGAAAAATGGGCCGTGTCGACCGATTTCATCTACATGAAACTCGGCGCTTCGAGAACCAGCAGTGGCGAAAACCTGCTTGCCCGGGTCAACCTGGAGCAGACTACAGCCCAACTGGATCTGGCGCGGCGCCTGACGGAACGTTTTGAAATCACGCTCGGCGCGCGCTACTGGGATGTTGAGAACACCCTGCAGCTGGTAGGTCAGGGTCCGGTCGGAATCGGCGTAACGGTAGGCGGTGTCGATGGCGGGGCGGA
>CBFGWJ010000464.1:0-2492 GCA_965652335.1 uncultured Gammaproteobacteria bacterium
CGCCACGAAGACTCGGACATGGGCGGCACCATGCGTCTGGGCGGCCAGCGCTGCAAGCTGCGCGAGGGCTCGCTGGCGCGGCAGCTCTATGGCCAGGAAATCATTACCGAGCGGCACCGCCACCGTTACGAATTCAACAACCACTACCGCGACGACATGCAGAAACATGGCATGGTGTTGTCGGGCCTGTCGATGGATGAAACCCTCGTTGAGATGATCGAACTGCCCAACCACCCCTGGTTCCTGGGTTGCCAGTTCCACCCCGAATTCACCTCCACGCCGCGTTCCGGCCACCCGCTGTTCACCGGCTTCATCGAGGCGGCTTTGCGTTCGCAGCAGGGTGAATTGCCGGCGCAGGTAGCTCGGATGTGATGCCGGCATGATGAAACTCTGTGGTTTTGAGGTCGGGCTCGACCGTCCATTTTTCCTGATCGCCGGCCCCTGCGTGGTTGAATCCGAGCAACTCGCCATGGACACCGCCGGCCAGCTGAAGGAGCTCACCGGGCGGCTGGGAATTCCTTTCATCTACAAGTCATCGTTCGACAAGGCCAACCGTTCCTCCGGGCAGAGCTTTCGCGGCCTGGGCGTGGACGAAGGCCTGCGGATACTCAGCGAGGTCAAAAAGCAGGTGGGCGTGCCGGTGCTCACCGATGTGCACGAAGACACCGACATGCAAGCGGTAGCTTCGGTAGTGGATGTCCTGCAGACCCCTGCTTTCCTTTGCCGCCAGACCAACTTCATCACCCGCGTGGCCGAGGCCGGCATCCCGGTGAATATCAAGAAGGGCCAGTTCCTCAGCCCCTGGGAAATGACCAATGTGGTGGACAAGGCCAAAGCCACCGGCAACCAGCAGATCATGGTGTGCGAGCGTGGTGCCTCGTTCGGCTACAACAACCTCGTATCCGACATGCGCTCGCTGGCGGTGATGCGCGAAACCGGTTGCCCGGTGGTGTTCGACGCCACGCACTCGGTGCAGTTGCCGGGCGGGCAGGGCAGCACTTCGGGCGGGCAGCGCGAATTCGTGCCGGTGCTGGCCCGGGCCGCCGTTGCCGTAGGCATATCGGGCCTGTTCATGGAAACGCATCCCGACCCCGACAAGGCGCTCAGCGATGGCCCCAATGCCTGGCCGCTGGGCCAGCTGGAAGGCTTGCTGGAAACACTGATGGCCCTGGACCAGGTCAGCAAAAAAGCACTTTGAGCCCAAACTTCCGGACACCTATTTCAATCCGCTCAACCAGGAATACATACCGCATGACCCGTATCAAATCCGTGCACGCAAGGCAGATCCTCGACTCCCGCGGCAATCCCACTCTGGAAGCCGACGTGCTGCTGGAATCCGGCGCTTTCGGCCGTGCGGCAGTTCCTTCCGGCGCTTCGACCGGCAGCCGCGAGGCTATCGAGTTGCGCGATGGCGACAAGAATGTGTACGGCGGCAAGTCGGTGCTGCAGGCCGTTGCCAATGTGAACACCACGCTGGCAAAGGCGCTGGTGGGCAGCGATGCCGGCGACCAGGAAGCGCTGGACCAACGCCTGATCGAACTCGACGGCAGTGACAACAAAGGCCACCTCGGCGCCAACGCCCTGCTGGGCGTGTCGCTGGCCGTGGCCCATGCCATGGCCGCTGAACAGGGTTTGCCCTTGTGGGCGCGGCTGGCGGAAAGCTCCGGTCTCGAAGGCAAGGAACTGGTGTTGCCGGTGCCGATGATGAACATCATCAACGGTGGCGCCCATGCCGACAACAGCGTGGACATGCAGGAGTTCATGGTCCTGCCGGTGGGCTTCAACCGTTTTTCCGAGGCCTTGCGATGCGGCGTGGAAATCTTCCACAGCCTGAAGTCGGTTTTGCATGGCCGCGGCCTGAGTACCGCCGTGGGTGATGAGGGCGGCTTTGCGCCGGACCTGCCGTCCAACGAAGCCGCAATTGAAGTCATCCTCGAGGCGATCGAAAAGTCCGGCTACCGCGTGGGCGAGCAGGTTTACCTTGGGCTGGATGTGGCTTCATCCGAGTTCTACCGCGATGGCCGTTACCACCTGGATTCCGAAAAGCGCAGTTTTGATTCCGCCGGGTTTACCGAATACCTGGCCGACTGGGTGTCGCGCTACCCCATCATCAGCATCGAGGACGGCATGGCCGAGGCGGACTGGGAGGGCTGGAAACTGCTGACCCGAAGCGTGGGCAAACACTGCCAGCTGGTGGGCGATGACCTGTTCGTGACCAATACCCGCATACTGCAGGAAGGCATCGACCTGGGCGTGGCCAACTCCATCCTGATCAAGTTCAACCAGATCGGCACCCTGAGTGAAACGCTGGCAGCGATCGCCATGGCGCACGACGCCAATTACAGCGCGGTGATTTCGCACCGCTCCGGTGAAACAGAGGATGCCACCATTGCCGACCTGGCGGTGGGCACCACCGCCACCCAGATCAAGACCGGTTCGCTGTGCCGCTCGGACCGCGTGGCCAAGTACAACCAGCTGCTGCGCATCGAGGA
>CBFGWJ010000465.1:0-2490 GCA_965652335.1 uncultured Gammaproteobacteria bacterium
ATGCGCGACAGCGGCATTCCGGTCACCGATGTGCGCTGGAAAAAGAAACTGGACCTTCGCATCCTGCGAGCCATACGGCAAACCGTGCTGGATCACGGCATCGATATCATTCACACCGGCAACAGCCGCACCACACTGCATATGGTCATGGCCACCAGGAAACTGTGGCGCAAGGGAAAATCGCCCAAGCTGATTGCCTATCTCGGGGTTACCGGCAACGTCGCCTGGTGGTCGCCCCTGTCCTGGGTGCGTTTCCTCAACCCGCGTATCGACCGGATCATTTGCGTGGCTGAAGGCGTGCGGCAATACCTGTTGCAGGATGTGCGCCTTCTTGGCCTGAAACTCGATCCGGCGAAAGTGGTGACCATCTACAAGGGACACAAGCTGGAATGGTACCAGGCGGAACCGGCCGACCTGGGTGAGTTCGGTGTACCTGCCGGTGCCATGGTGGTCACGGTGGCATCGCGCCTGCGGCCGCGCAAAGGCATCGCCGAGCTGGTGCGGGCCCTGGCCCTGTGCCCGCCGAAGCGGAACATCCACCTGTTGTTCCTGGGTCATGAAGGCAACGCGGAAATCCTCGCTGAGGTAGCCAGATTACCTCACCCCGAGCGGGTGCATTTTGCCGGATACCGGCAGGATGCCCCTGCCATCATGGCGGCCAGCGATGTTTGTTGCCTGCCGGTTCTGAGTGGTGAAGGCCTGTCACGGGCTGTGATCGAAGGCATGGCCTATGCCGTTTGCCCGCTGGTCACGCCGGTAGGCGGGAACACCGAACTGGTCATCGATGGCGAATGCGGGCTGGTGGTGCCGGCCGGTGATGAACCGGCCCTGGCCAGGGCCATGGAGTGGTTGTACGACCATCCCGAGGAGCGCAGGCGCATGGGAGCCGCAGCCAGGGACCGCATCAACCAGCATTTTCACAGTGATGATACGGTCCGCAAAACCATTGCCCTGTATCGTGAAATCATGGCTGAATAGGCCTTGCGCCACGCAGGCCGGCGGGAAATCACCACGCCAATCTGGTAATGTTCGGCGCAGGAACCTGTGTAGGGATTGGTATCAGGACTACTCATATGAGCTTACCCGGGTCGCGCCAGGTGCCGGACAATATTCCGCCGGTGGATCCCCGCGAATCATTGCAACAGCGCGGTGAACGCCTGTATCAACTCACCACGCAGATCGGCTGCGGCATCAACCGCTTCGAGAAAACCGGCCGGGCACAGCTTGAAGCCCTGGTTCGCCATGGCCTGAATCCATGGCACCGTTTGCTCGATATCGGCTGCGGCGCACTGTGCGGCGGCTGGTGGATGATGCATTTCCTCGATGCCGGCAACTACCATGGCATCGAGCCGAACACCTTCATGTTCCAGGCCGGCATCAGATACCTGGCCGAACCGGGTTTGCTGGAATCGAAAAGACCAGTGTTCCAGCACAATGACCAATATGACTTCTCCGGTTTCAACACCACCTTCGATTACTTCCATGCCCATTCCATCTGGACCCATGCGCCCAAGAAAGACATCGAAAAGATGCTCGATGGCATGGTTCGTTTCGGCAATCCCGGCGCGCGATTCCTGACTTCGTTCAAGCCACCTGACCTGTTGCACCGTGATTACCGGGGCGACACCTGGGTGGGACGTTCACACGAATCCGATGATGCCGGTATCTGCCGCCACAGTTTTGGCTGGATCAGGCAGGCCTGTGAAAGTCGGGGCTTGCAGGTTGAACTGCTGAAGAGCGAAAAAATCCACCGCCAGACCTGGATACTGGTGCACCGTGCCTGAAGCGCTGGACCGGGAAACACGCCCGGGTTTGCAGGACTGAAACATGATCTGCCGGGAATTCTCCTGTCTCTACGTCCACATTCCCAAAACCGGCGGACAGAGCGTTGAGCAGTTTTTCCTGGACCGCCTGGGCCTGAATTGGGAAACCGACCGTGGCCAGCTGTTGCTGGGCGATAACCACGATTCGAATAAAGGCACGGAGAAACTTTCGCACCTGAGCGCATCGGAATACACCCGCTGCGGCTATCTGGACCAGGCGAGTTTTGACCGCCTGTTCAAGTTCAGTTTCGTGCGCAATCCCTGGGAGCGAATCGTTTCAGAATACCGCTACCGGAATTACTTTCATCACTTCAGTTTTCGCGATTTTCTGCTTCACCGGTTGCCGAAACCCGGATGGGACGACAAGTACCGCCACATCATGCCGCAGTATGAGATGTTGCACGATTCCAATGGCCGCCTGCTGGTGGACTTTGTGGGCCGCTTCGAAAACCTGCAGGCCGACTTCGACCGGGTGTGCGCGCACCTGGGCATTCAGGATTCACGGCTGCCGCACCGCAATCCTTCGGACAAGAAATCGCGCAACCTGAAACGGCGGGTTCGCAACTGGCTGTACTTCAACGGCGAAAACAACAAGCACCATTACGTCGAATTCTATGATACTGAAACCACCGCCTTCGTGCGCGACCTGTACCGCAAAGACATCGAG
>CBFGWJ010000466.1:0-2489 GCA_965652335.1 uncultured Gammaproteobacteria bacterium
AGGTCGTGGTCCACCGTCACGCGGTTGTCGAACACGAAGCAATCGCCCTGCCAGAGGCTTTCTTCAGCCGGTACCGTTTCGAGGTAGTTGAGGATGCCGCCGTCGAGATGGTAGACATTTTCGAATCCCAGCTCCAGCAGATACGAAGTGGCCTTTTCACAGCGGATACCGCCGGTGCAGAACATGGCCACATTGCGGTCTTTTCGCGGGTCCAGGTGAGTTGCCACCCACTCGGGGAAGTCCCGGAACGATAAGGTGTTGGGGTCTTCCGCACCCTTGAACGTACCGAGGTGGTATTCGTAGTGGTTGCGGGTATCCACCACGCGCACGTCGTCGCGTGAGATCAGCGTGTTCCAGTCTTCGGGCGCCACATACTGCCCGACCTTGCGGCGTGGATCCACGCCCGGAACGCCCAGCGTGACGATCTCCTTCTTCAGCCGCACTTTCATGCGGTAGAACGGCTGCTCGGCAGCCCAGGATTCCTTGTAATGCAGGTCGGCAAAGCGCGGGTCTTCACGCAGCCGTTCAAACAATCGCCGCACTTTCTCCGGCTTGCCGCTGATGGTGCCATTGATGCCTTCCTGCGCCAGCAGGATGGTGCCCAGCAGTCCCAGGTCTTCACAGCGCTGCTGCAGCGGACCACGCAATTCCGCGCAGTCCGGCAGCTCCACGAACTTGTAGAAGGCTGCAACGAGGAAGGGCTTGGCGGTTTGGGTTTCCGTGTTCATGGTGTGGGCTGGTTGCGGTTATCAGCGATCGCCCAGGAAGTCGCGTTTGCCGATATCCACGCCCGAGGCCCGCAGGATGTTGTAGGCCGTGGTGACATGGAAATAGAAATTCGGCAGCACGAAGTTGGCGATGTATTCCGTGCCCCTGAAATTGACCGTGCGGGGGCCCAGCTTCAATTCGATGGCGCGCTCACCGGCCCCGGCGAAATCCTCAGGCTTGAAACCGGACAGGAACGTGATGGCCTTGCCGATGCGTTCGTGCACCTCGGCAAAGGTCTTCTCATTGTCGGCCCAGGACGGCAGTGCGGTGCCGGAAAGGCGCGCTGCCGCGCCCTTGGCGGTGTCGGTAGCGAACTGGATCTGGTTGACGAAGGTGCCCATGTTGGGAAACAGGCGTGCCTGCACCAGGGTGGATTCATCCAGGTAGTCATCGGCCGCCACATGAGCCTCGGCCTTGCTGACGATGGCATCGAGATTTTTCAGGCTGCGCAGCAGCGGGGCGATGACGAGATCGTAAACGGGGTATTGCATGGTTTCTCCTTGAAAGATGGCTCACCTGCCAGAAAGGAATCACTCCGGAACCGCAACCGTCGCGGCTAAAGCCGCTCCTACCAAGACACACTGTAGGAGGGGGTTCACCCCCGACCCCGTCCGATCCGTCGCGGCTAAAGCCGCTCCTACCAAGACACAGCGCAAGAGGGGGTTTACCCCCCGGCCCGGTTACATTCCTACGGCTTCACGAATTTAAGCGACCAGCGGTCGCTGTTTCCGGTCACGGATTTGCGGCCTACTTCATACCGCAATTCATCATCCGGTATATGGTGCAGGGTGCCGTAATCCACAAGGTCAAAGCCTGCGGCCTGGATTTCCTTGATGGCCAATACCGGGTCCATGCGCCGGCCGTTCTCCGTGTTGTCCGGCTCCATGTGGCGGCGGGTATGGTCCACCACCGCGTAAATTCCGCCCGACTTCAGGGCGTCGAACGCAGCCTTGTTCATGGCGGCACGGCCTTCCGGGCCAAAGTTATGGTAGTTGCGGAAGGTCAGCACCATGTCGGCGTCCGTCACGCCCAGGCCAGCACTTTCCAGAATATACTTCGGCGCGCCTTCAGGCCGGGATACCTGCGCGCTTTCGGCGGTCACTTTGCCGTTCTCGAAACCCGGCAGGCTCAGCAGCTCCTTGGCACGGCTGGTGCCGTAGGCCATGTAGTAGTCGCCATTCTCGTTCATCACCGGCGCCAGGATCTTGGTGTACCAGCCGCCGCCGGGCAGCAGTTCGACAATCTTCATGTCATCCCGCAGGCCAAAGAACCTGAGGGTTTCCAGCGGAAGTCGATTACTGTCGCGCTCCACTTCCTCGGCAGTACGCACATCAGCCGCCATGGCCGCCTTGATTTTCGCTTCGGTGGCAGCGAAGTCATCGGCCATGGCATTGCTGCACAGCAGGGCGGCGCTCATCAGCACCAGGGTGCGGGATAGTTTCATCGGCATGCTCTCGTTTCGTCTTTGAAGGAAATGCAAGGATAGCAAATCAAATCAGCGTTTTAGACAAAAACCTTGAAATGGCGCTAAACTCTTCTGACCGAAACCCTGGAGATACAGGCTATGGAAGGCTTGTTGTTGCCAGTCCTGGTTATTGCAGCCATTGGAGCGGCGCTGGCGTTGGCGCAGCGGCTGGGCGCCATTCCTGCCATCCAGCGCAGCTGGGCATCTTTACGCGTGCACAAATTGCTCCAGCTCGAACTGCCGCGCTCGCACTACA
>CBFGWJ010000467.1:0-2480 GCA_965652335.1 uncultured Gammaproteobacteria bacterium
AGGTGGGTGATCGCCTGCTGCGTTTCATGGATACCCCAGGCCATGCGCGCCATCACTTCTGTGTCTGGGATGAGCAGACTCAAGGCTGGTTCACCGGCGATACCTTTGGGCTCTCCTACCGTGACCTGGATACGGACAAAGGGGCCATGGTGTTTCCCATCACTACGCCTATCCAGTTTGATCCGCCGGCGCTGCGGGATTCCGTGCGACGCCTGATGGAACGTGATCCGCGGTGCATGTACATGACCCATTTCGGCCGGGTCACGGACACCCGGCGACTGGCGGAGCAGATGATTGCGGGTGTGACGAAGCTGGAGGAGATCGGCCTCGCCAACGAGCATGCGGATAAGCGCACGGAAAAGATCATCGCCGAGCAAAAGGAATGGTTATTCGGGCTGTGCCGTGAGCATGGCGTTGAGCTCTCTGACGAGCAGCTGATGGAAGTGGTCTGGGACGATATCGAACTCAACACCCAGGGCATGGAGTACTGGCTGGATCATCGGAATCCCTGATTCACCGTTTCAGAGTTACCCAGCTTTCTCCAACAGACGTCATTCCAGAGTTGCGCAGCAACCTCTGGAATCCAGTGGGCGTTTGAATTGGCTGGATTCCAGACGCGGCTGAGCCGGTCTGGAATGACGGCCAAATGACGTGACTGATCCGGCAGATCCGAGCGTAAAAAAAACAGCCCGGCGGGTGGTGTGCCCACCGGGCTGTTCAAGACGGGTTTGGAGGTAAAAGCAACGTTCAGGGGAATTGCCAGACTCAAACCCGTAAAACCATCAACTCACAACCAGTCTGAACTCCAATAGTGGTCAAAAAAGGGCGGCGCAGTGCCGGTTTTCAGCCGGTTTCCTCGCCGCTGATTACCACGCTTTGGCCTGGTTGCAGGCGTTCCGCGCCACGCACCACCACCTGGTCACCTTCGGCCAGCTCACCGGTCACTTCCACCAGGCTGCCGAAACCGGCGCCGGTATTCACTTTCACTCGTTCAACCGTATTGCTGTCATTGACTCGCAAAACGAATACTTCGGAACCGCGAAGCACCAGCGCATCGCGGGGTATGGCCAGCAACTGGCGTGGATCGCTGCTGGGCAGGGCCACCTGGACCGGGCTGCCAATCACCATGGAGGGATCGCTGGCAGTCACGCGCATTTCAAACATGCGCGAGCGTTCATCGCCGACAGGAATGACCCGCACAACCGGGCTGAGTGAGGTAGTGCCGTTGTGCTGGATGGAAACTTCCATGCCTTCGTGAACGTAGGCGGCCAGGTCCAGGGGCGCCTGCAATCGGATTTCGCGATTCTCGGTATCTACCAGGCGGGCTACCGGCAAGCCGCGGCTGACAAACTCGCCTACCTGAACCAGCCGCTCCACCACGATGGCGGGAAACGGCGCCACAATGGCGGCCTGCTCGATGCGGCGCTGCACCTGCGCAATGGCCACCTCGGCGCGGCGGATCGCCTGGGTATTCATGTCCAGCTGGGCCCGGGCCTCATCGATCTGGTTGGCGGCGGCATTGTTGCTCAGTGCCAGCTTCTCCAGGCGTTCGAGGTTGGACTGCTGGTAGCGCTGTTGCGCCTGCAGGCTGGCCAGTTGCGCCTGGTTGTCCTTCAGGCTGAGCTTGAGGTCGGTGTCGTCGATGCGGGCAAAGGCCTCGCCCTCGGCGATACGCGTGCCCACTTCGGCCACCCAGGTGAGCCGGCCATCGGTTTCCGCGGCGATGCGGGCATCGTGCCGGCTGATCACCGTGCCGGGCACCTCCAGCGTGGCATTGAAGGTATCGCGCCGGGCTTCGTCAACCGTTACCGTGGCGGGCGGCGGGCCGCCGGGTGCGTGCTGACCCCAGGTCAGCACCGGCAGGAATAGGCAGAGAATGAATAGCAGTGTCGATTTCATGTGACTTCTCCTTCAGGCCGCCGGTTCGAGTTTGACGGACTGTTGGGCAGGAATGGTTGCACTGGAAGTTTTCGCACCACCCATGCGCAACAGGCTGGGCAGCATCAGCAGGGTAAACACCAGGCTGCAGGCCATGCCGCCGACGATGGTGGTGGCCAAGCCGCGGTAGATGACGCTGCCGGCGCCAGGCAGCAGCACCAGCGGCAACATGCCGAAGATGCTGGTAAATGTGCTCATGAAAATCGGCCGCATGCGGACCTGCAACGCGTATTCGACCGCATCGTCCCGGCTCATGCCTTCCTGCTCGGCGCGGCGGGTCTGGTCCACCAGCAGGATGGCGTTGTTCACCACCAGCCCCAGCAGGATGATGAAGCCGATCATGGTCAGCAGGTCCATGGGCTGGAAACTCACCAGGTTGAGCAGTTGCAGCGAAACGACGCCACCCACCCAGGCCAGCGGAATGGTGAGCACCACGATGGCGCTGTCTTTCAGCGAGCGGAACAGGCCGGCCATCAGCAGGAACAGTATCAGCAGGGCCAGGCCGAAATTGCGGCTCATGGTGATGATGGCGTCCTGCAGGC
>CBFGWJ010000468.1:0-2471 GCA_965652335.1 uncultured Gammaproteobacteria bacterium
AAATCCCGCAAAACACTGGATTCCGGCATTCGCCGGAATGACGGGGTTGAAAAGTTGCCGGAATGACGGGGTTGCGTTCGATCAATGCCTCGTCAGCGCACTGCTGAGCAGTTCGCTGGCGTGAGCGCGGCTCTGCTCGCTAAGTTTGCCGCCCAACATCCGGGCGATTTCATCCACCCGTTCCGATTCGTCCAGCAGAGTCGTTTCAACCCGGGTCACATTGGCATCGGCGCTCTTCACCACGCGAATCTGCTGGTCGGCGCAAACCGCCACCTGGGCCAGGTGGGTCACGCACAATGCCTGGCCGCGGGCGGCCACCGCCTGCAGCAAACGCCCCACCGCGTTGGCCGTATCGCCCCCGATGCCCGCGTCCACCTCATCAAAAACCTGCGTGGCAGTGATCGAATCCCCAGACTCTTCCGTTGATTTGCCGGCGTGCGCCGCCACCTTGCCGGCCACTTTTATGGCCAGGCTGATACGGGACAATTCACCACCTGAAGCCAGTTTGCGCAGCGGCCCCAGCGGCATGCCCGGATTGGCGCTGACGCGCATTTCCAGCCGGTCATCGCCGCGCCGCGAGGGTTCACGCTCGGATTGCAGGCTCACATCCAGCTCAAACACCCCGCCTTCCATGCCCAGTATCTGCATCAGGTCGGTCACCGCCGCGGATAGGGAGGATGCCGCATCACGACGCTTGCGATGCAGCGACCGCGCTGCCTTGCGATAAACTTCGGTTTGCTGCGCCAGCTGCTGCTGCAATGCCTTGCGTTGGGTTTCCAGTCCGGCTGCGCGCGCTATGCGATGCTGCAGTTTGTCCAGCACATCGCCCAGTTCCTGCGGTTCCGAGCGATGCTTGCGCGCAAGGGTGAGCAAGCGGCTGATCTGCTCATCCAGTTGGGCCAAGCGGTCGGTGCTGAGATCGATTCGGGAGAGGGCCGATTCCAGGCTTTGGCGCGCTTCCTCGCAGTTGATTGCTGCCTCGGCCAGGGCCTTGTGGGCATCGGCAATGTCACGATCGGCTTCCGCATCAGGCGCGAGCCGGTTCGCCAGAGCCTGCAGCTGCGAACCGCTGGCGCCTTCGTCCGACTGCAGCACATCGAGACAGGCCTGCAAACGCGCCACCACATCGCTGCCGCGGGCCAGCAACCTGTGTTCCCTTTCAAGTTCCTGCCATGTATCCGCGGAGATGACGGCGGCTTCCAGTTCCTCGGCCTGGAAGCGCAGCAGGTCGAGTTCGGCGGCACCGAGCGGCGCCTCGCTTGAGAGTTGTTCCAGCTCTTGTGCAGTGGCCTGCCTGATGTTGAAAGCTTCATCCACCGCGGCCAGTTCAGCCCCGTATTCGCCCTTGCCGTCCAGCAACTCAAAGGCTTCGGCGCTGCGGGTGAGGCGAATGTGCTCATTCTGGCCGTGGATTTCCACCAGCAATTCCCCCAGCTCCTGCATTTGCGCCAGGGTTACCGCCGTGCCGTTGATCCAGGCCCGGGAGCGGCCATTGGCGGTGATCACACGGCGCAGCAGACAGTCGCGGTCCTGTTCCAGCGCCGCCTCCTGAAGCCACTGAATCGCTGGACTGCCTTTCGACAGCCGGAACTCGGCGCTGAGCTCGGCCTTGTCGCAACCTGCGCGGATGGCGGTGGTATCCGCCCGGCTGCCCAGCAGCAGCCCGAGTGCATCGACCAGGATGGACTTGCCCGCGCCGGTCTCGCCCGTAATGGCCGTAAATCCGTTCTCCAACTCGATTTCCAGATCATCGATGATGGCGAAATTGCGGATTTGCAGCAGGCTCAGCATGGCGCTCAAGCTAGCATGACCGCGCCAGCCGGGCAACGCGCCTGCTGTGGCAATCGCTGTAGGAAATTTGCTTGAATCCGTGCCGCCAAGCCCCATTTATGGAACGAGAACGGGCAAGGTACCCCTCGTGTGAATCAGGCGCGCAGCGCCTATGAATGAGAACTGCAAAACATGAATGACACGACCGAAAAATTTGACCAGGACATGCCGGGCGATGGGGAGCAGGGCGGCCAGGCCGGCCAGGCCGGCGAGTCTCTGGACCCCAATGACGAACTGCAGGGCATGGAACAGGCGGTGGATGCCGCCCAGCAGGAACTGCTGCAGCATCGCGATGCCATGCTGCGCATGCAGGCCGAGATGGAAAACCTGCGCAAGCGGCTGATCCGCGACCAGGAACGAGCCCGCAAGTTTGCCCTGGAAGGCATCATGAAGGACCTGCTGCAGGTCCGCGACAGCCTCGAGCGGGCGCTGGAAGTGGCTCCGGAAAACGCCACCGTCGAATCCCTGCGGGAGGGTGAAGAGCTCACCCTGAAGCTGCTCAGCAAGGTGCTGGGCGACCATGGCCTGGAGATCATCGACCCCCAGGGCGAGGCGTTCAACCCCGAGTGGCACGAGGCGGTGGCCATGCTGCCATCCCCGGATGTGGCGGAAAACACCGTGCTGAACGTGATGCAGAAGGG
>CBFGWJ010000469.1:0-2460 GCA_965652335.1 uncultured Gammaproteobacteria bacterium
CGGAATGAACCCATGCCCGGAATGAATCCATGATTGCCCGCCTGTCCGGAATCCTTGTTGCCAAACAGCCGCCATTGCTGGTGATTGACGTGGGCGGTGTCGGCTACGAAGTGGAAGCTCCACTGAGTGTTTTCTATGATCTGCCGGAGTTGGGTAAGCCATTGATTTTGCTGACCCATCTGCAGGTCAAGGATGATGGGCACAACCTGTTTGGTTTTGCCAGCGAAAGCCAGCGGACACTGTTTCGCCAGCTGCTGAAAATCAGCGGGATCGGCGCCAAGCTGGCGCTGGCCATACTTTCAGGCGCCAGCCCAGACGAACTGGCCCGCTGTGTTGCCGAAGGTGATTCAGCGGCGCTGACACGGTTGCCTGGCATCGGCAAGAAAACCGCCGAGCGCATCATCATCGAATTGCGTGACAAGCTGGACCACCTGCACGTGGCGGGCGGATTGCCGGGCGGAACAGCGCCCGCAGTGCCGGCCAATGCCGCCAGCGAAGCAACCCATGCGCTGGCCTCGCTGGGCTTCAAACCGCAGGAGGCCAGCCGGCTGGTGCGGCTGGTAGCCAAGCCGGACATGAGCGCTGAAGATATAATCCGCCTGGCGCTGCAAGCCACCATCAAGTCATGAAAGGTCAAGAACCGGCATGAGCCAGCCTTCCGCAGAAGACCGCATCATCGCTCCGGGCCTGGGTACGGAAGACCAGGAACTGGAAACCAGCCTGCGTCCACGCACTCTACGGGAGTATGTGGGCCAGCCGGCCATGCGCGAGAAGCTCGGTATTTTCCTGGAGGCCGCGAGAAGGCGTTCCGAAGCGCTTGACCATGTGCTGATTTTTGGCCCGCCCGGCCTGGGCAAAACCACGCTGGCACACGTGATTGCGCACGAACTAGGCGTCAACCTGCGCCAGACTTCCGGCCCGGTACTGGAACGCGCCGGCGACCTCGCGGCCCTGCTCACCAACCTGCAGCCCGGGGATGTGCTGTTCGTGGATGAAATCCATCGGCTTTCGCCGGTGGTGGAGGAGGTGCTGTACCCGGCGCTGGAGGATTTCCAGATCGACATCATGATCGGCGAAGGCCCGGCGGCACGTTCCATCAAGCTGGAATTGCCGCGCTTCACCCTGGTGGGCGCCACCACGCGCGCCGGGTTGCTGACTTCGCCGCTGCGCGACCGTTTTGGCATTGTCGAGCGTCTTGAATTCTACAGTGCCGAGGAGTTGTGCCGCATCGTCACGCGTTCGGCCGGCATCCTGCAGATTGAAATCGATGCCGATGGCGCCATGGAAATTGCCCAGCGCTCGCGCGGCACGCCACGTATCGCCAACCGCCTGCTGCGCCGCGTGCGTGATTTTGCCGAAGTGCGGGGCGATGGTTTCATCAACCGTGACATCGCCACTGGAGCCATGGATTTGCTGCAGGTGGATGGCGAGGGTTTCGACACCATGGATCGCCGCCTGCTGAAACTGATCATCGATACATTCGAGGGCGGGCCAGTGGGCGTGGAGAGCCTGGCGGCGGCCTTGTCGGAAGAGCGCGGAACGGTTGAGGATGTGCTGGAGCCCTACCTGATCCAGCAGGGTTTCCTGGCCCGCACCGCCCGTGGCCGGATTGCCACGGCCAGGGCCTATCGGCACCTGGGCCTGAAATCACCGGCTGCTGAGGCCGACCTGTTCGACGAAAAAGATGGCTAACTGAAGGCATTTGGGCATGGCAGGGAATCTTCTGCTGATCCTTGTGTCAAGCTGCGTGGTTGAATGGCTTCGGCCGGCATTATCGTACTGGGCAAAATAATCATCATGAGTGAACTAAAACAAGAGCCCTTTGTCTGGCAAATACGGGTTTACTACGAAGACACCGATGCCGGAGGTGTGGTCTATCACTCTAATTACCTTAACTTTTTTGAGCGGGCCCGAACCGAGTTCCTGCGTGCCAGGGGCATCAACCAGGAGAGCCTGCGCCATGAGCACAACCTGATCTGGGTGGTGCTGGATATCCAGGTGCATTTCCGCAAGGCGGCGCGGATGGATGATTTATTGCAGGTCACGGCTGAGCCGGCCTGGGTGAAAGGCGTGCGGGTCGGGTTCCGGCAGCGCATGACACGCGCGGATGGAACCGAATTGGCCACCGCGGAATTGAGTGTGGCCATGCTGCACGCTGACAGTCTGAAACCGGCACGCATGCCGGCCTGGTTGGAATCGGAGTTGACGAATGGGTAGTGAGGTGCAGATCTGGCAACTGGTGATGCATGCCGGTTGGCTGGTAAAAGGTGTGATGCTGCTGTTGCTGGGTGCTTCGGTGGCATCGTGGATGATCATTTTCAACAAGCGCCAGATGCTGCGGCAGGCCCGCGATGCCGCCGACAAGTTCGAGGAGCAGTTCTGGTCGGGAACCGACCTGACCA
This sequence comes from uncultured Gammaproteobacteria bacterium, assembly GCA_965652335.1. Taxonomy (GTDB): domain Bacteria; phylum Pseudomonadota; class Gammaproteobacteria; order Xanthomonadales; family SZUA-36; genus JAWXBM01. The sequence continues at coordinate 2,403 of CBFGWJ010000469.1, forward strand.
AGCTGCACGAAGGCATCAGCTCCGGGCACCGGATAGCCAACGGCATGGAAAAGATTTT
>CBFGWJ010000470.1:0-2457 GCA_965652335.1 uncultured Gammaproteobacteria bacterium
CGGCCGATGGCGGCCTTGTCCCCGCACAGCACAATGGGCCGCTCAATCAGGCGCGGATGCCTGTGCATGGCCTCGATCAATTCGGCATCACTCAGTTGCGGATTGTCCAGCCCGAGTTCGGCGTACTCTGCTTCGCCCCTGCGCAGCAGGCCCCGCGGGGCAATGTTCAGCCGGCGACAGATGTCTTTCAACGCGGCGGCATCGGGCGGGGTTTCCAGGTAGTGAATGATTTCGGGTTCCGTGCCCCTGTCCTGCAACAGGGCCAGTGTGGCGCGGGACTTGGAGCAGCGTGGGTTGTGCAGAATTCTGACAGTCATCATGGCCTCGGTTAGAATTGCCGGAAAAGCGGTTGCCCAGGAACAGCGTGTGCGAACAGCCTGTGAGCACAGCCTGTGCAGGCAACCCGGTACTGAATCTGAACCATTCTATGGGCTGATACGCAGCGGGTAAACGCGTGCCGAACAATTCCATCACATCCTTCCTCGCTACCGAGGAAGTCCAGGAGCACGTCAGGCATCTCAGGTTGCTGGCCCGCCACGTGTGGAAAAACTTCAAGGAAGACCGCTGTTTTGACGAAGCGGCATCTCTGGGCTACACCAGCCTGCTGGCCATGGTGCCGTTGCTGGCGGTGATATTCGTGGTGGTTGCCGCTTTTCCCGTGTTCAATGAATGGGCTGACCGCCTGGAACAACTGCTGGTGGAGAACCTCGTGCCTACCGCGGGCAAACAGATTGGCGCCGGCATCAGCTCGTTCCTGGACAGTGTCAGTGGCCTGACCCTGCCGGGTACGGTTGCGCTGGTAGTGACGGCGCTGATGCTGATGTTCCGCATTGAAGTGGCATTCAACCGGATCTGGCGCGTAGAGCGGGCACGCTCGTTCATCAACCGCATCATCATGTACTGGGCTGTACTCACGCTGGCGCCGTTGCTGATCGGTGGGGCGCTGGTGTTCAGCGCCCAGAACATCATTTCCGGGCAGGGCCTTCAGGAGCTGGTTTCACCCGGACTTTCGCGCGTGGGCCTGTTCTTGCTGTCCACTGTGGTGTTTACCCTCATCTTTCTGCTGGTGCCGAACTGCCGGGTGCGGCTGCGGGCAGCTGTGAGCGGCGCCGTGCTCAGCGCGTTTCTGTTTGAGCTGGCCAAGTTCGGTTTTGTCGCCTGGGTCAGCAATGCCAACTATGCGGTCATTTACGGCGCGCTGGCCACCGTACCCATATTCCTCCTGTGGCTGTACCTCGTATGGGTGGTGGTATTGCTGGGTGCTTCGCTGGCCGCCTCGTTGACCACTTTTCGTACCGGCAACCTGGCGACGGCCGACTGGCCAAAAGGCGCTGATTTCCAGCTGGCGTACCGGCTGCTGGGGCACCTCTGGGAAGCGCAAACCCGTGGCGAGGCACTCAACCAGGAAGACCTGGCTGCGCTGGAACCGCATGCCAGCACGCAGCAGGTCAACCAAATCCTGCACACCATGTTCGTTTCCAGAATCGCCTCGGTGGACGACAATGGCGACTGGATGCTGAGCCGGGACCTGGGTGAGTTCACACTGATGGCCCTGTATCTCAGCGGCAGTTATCATTTGCCCATGCTGGGCAATAACCGCATCTTCCAGGAAACGGAATGGGACCGGCAGTTTATGGTTGCCATGAAAGATGTGCATGACAGCGGTATCCAGACCCTCGACCGGCCATTGCGGCCCATGTATGCAGGTGGCAAGGAGTGAATTGCGTGAAAATCAATCTGGCCGGCGTTTTGCTCGGCTACCTGCTGCTGGGCCAACCCGCAATGGCGGCAACCTACGAAACCACCGACCCAGTGGATTTTTCCCTGCCACAGTTGCATGGCGAGCCTCTGGCGCTGAGTGATTACCGCGGCCAGTGGGTGGTACTGAATTACTGGGCCACCTGGTGCGCGCCGTGCCGCAAGGAGATTCCGGAACTGTCGGAATTGCACCAGCAACGTGACGACATCACCGTGCTGGGCATCGCCTACGAAGACGTCGATCACGAGCTGTTTGGCCAGTTCCTGCAGGAGTTCCTGGTCAGCTACCCGATACTGGTGGCCGATGTGTACCAGCCGCCGGAACCGTTTGGCGCTCCGCGGGTTTTGCCCACCACCATCATCCTGGATCCCGCCGGACGTTCGGTGAAAGCGTTTCTCGGTCCGGTGACCGGCGCTGACATCGAAGCCTTCGTCGATTCCCGGAACGGTGCTGGCCGGTCCGCATCCGCCGCGCAATAAGGTTGGCTCGCAGCATGAGGCGCAGCCGCCGATTCATCGTTCATGGCAGGGCACCGCCGGGATTCACCACCGGGAGCAGCTAGCCGGGCATCTCACCAAACAATCCGGGTTGCAGCAGTCGCCGCACCGGCGCGAATGAAGCGCGGTGTTCGTGGCAGGGCCCATGCTGTTCCAGCAACTCCAGGTGCAATGCCGTCGGGTAGCCTTTGTGCTGGTCGA
>CBFGWJ010000471.1:0-2452 GCA_965652335.1 uncultured Gammaproteobacteria bacterium
AACGGCGCCCTGTTCACCGACCTTACCGTCTTTGAAAACATTGCCACGCCGCTGCGCGAACATACCGACCTGCCGGAAAGCCTGATCCGCCGGCTGGTGATGATCAAGCTCAATGGCGTGGGACTGGGCGGCACGGAAGACCTGATGCCACACGAACTGTCCGGCGGCATGGCGCGCCGCGTGGCCCTGGCCCGCGCGGTGGTGCTGGACCCGGCCCTGATGCTGTACGACGAACCGATGACCGGGCTGGACCCGATCGCGGTTTCCACCGTTCGCCACCTGATGCGCGAAACCAACGAAGCCCTGGGCATGACCAGCCTGATCGTCACCCACAACGTGGTGCAGATGAGCAAGCTGGTGGATTACTGCTACATCATCGCCGGTGCGAAAATCGCCGGCCAGGGAACGCCGCAGGAACTGGCGGCAAGCGCCGATCCCGGTGTTGACCAGTTCATCAACGGCAAGGTTGAGGGCCCCATTCCTTTCCATTACCAGCGCGCTGGCCACGCCTGGAGCCTGCTGGGCTGACATGGCAAACGGTAACGCACAACTGCTGAAGCTGGCCTCGCCCATCCAGGCCGCGGGACAGTGCCTGCTGTTCCTGTTTCGCATGCTGGCCGGAATCCGGCTGAATTTCGAACTGTTGCGCTCCACCCTGCAGCAGACCTATTTGATCGGCGCGCGCTCGCTGGTCATCATCATGATCTGTGGCTTTTTCGTCGGCATGGTGCTGTCGCTGCAGGCCATCAACGCGCTGGAGCAATTCGGCGCGTCGGACCAGGTCAGCCTGCTGGTGGGCAAATCCCTGTTCCGCGAACTCGGCCCGGTGCTCACCGCACTGCTGTTTGCCGGCCGGGCAGGAACGTCCGTCACGGCGGAAATCGGCCTGATGCGCGCCACCAGCCAGATCGACGCCATGGAACTGATGGCCATCGACCCGGTGCAACGGGTAGCCCTGCCGCGTTTCCTGGCCGGCTTGCTCTCCGTACCCCTGCTGACGGCCATGTTCAATGCCCTGGCCATACTGGGCAGCGTGGTGTTTGCCGTGGGCGTGATGGGCCTGGACGGCGGAATTTTCTGGAGCAAGCTGCAAACCGGTGTCTATTTCGGCAAGGATTTCATGGGTGGTGTATGGAAAAGCCTGGTGTTCGGCGGCATTGTCAGCCTGGTCGCGGTGTTTTTCGGATACACCTCCAAACCCACCGGCGCAGGGGTCGGCACTGCCACCACCAACACCGTGGTGCTCAGTTCGGTATTGATATTGATTTTTGATTTCATCATGACATCGTTTTTTGTTTGAGGTTGCCCTATGCGCGCGAACTACAAAGTCGAACTTGCCTCCGGCATCTTCCTGTTGCTCGGCATCGCCGCGCTCGTGTGGCTGGCCACCCGGGCTACCGATTACGGCCAGGACATCGGCAAGGAGACCTACCTGGTATCTGCCCGGTTCAGCAATATCGGCGACCTGCGCAACAATGCCCCGGTCAAGATCGGCGGCGTGACCGTGGGGCTGGTGGAATCTATTGAGCTTGATGAGGTCACATTCGAAGCCATCGTCAATATGAGCATCGCCCAGCGCTTCGACGAAATCCCGTCCGATACCGGAGCATCCATCCTGACTTCCGGGGTGTTGGGAGACCGCTACGTCGGGCTCGAACCCGGCGGGGCGCCGGACTACCTGGTGGATGGCGATGAACTGTTCATCACCCAGTCAGCACTGGTGCTGGAGCAGATCATCGGCAAGTACCTGTTCAATGCAGGCAACAGCGACAAGAGTGGATCAAACACGGAAACCGAATGATGTTGAGCATGAGCACAAATCCAACCGCCACGCTGCCAGGCCGGCTGATGACCCTGCTGGTCACGGGCTGGTGCCTGCTGCTGGCCGCCGGGCCGCTGGCCGCCAATACCGATCCGGTCAGCATCGTTGAGGAAACCGCAGCGGCGATTCTCACCGACCTCAATGCCAACCGCGACGCCTACACCGCGGACCCGGCACAGCTGCGCGCAGTGGTGCGTAAAGACCTGCTGCCTTTGCTCGATCTCGAGTACTCGGCACGGCTGATCCTCGGCAAATCCGCGCGTACCGCCAGCGCGGAGCAGATTGCGGCATTTTCAGAGGCCATGAGCAATGTGCTGATCAATCGCTATGCTGATGGCCTGCTGGAGTTCCGCTCCCATGACCAGCTGGAAGTACTGCCGCTCAAGGGCAACAACAGCGAAAAGGTCACACGCGTACGCACGCGCATCAAGCTGGACAATGGCGGCTACGCGCCGGTTGATTACGCCTTCCGCAAAACCGACGAAGGCTGGAAAGCATTCGACGTCACTGTGGAGGGCATTTCCTACGTGATCACCTTTCGCAACCAGATCGGCCCGCGGGTCGAAGCTGACGGCATCGACCAGGTCACGGCCGACATCCTGGCCGGAAACGTGGTGATTGACGACCAGG
>CBFGWJ010000472.1:0-2448 GCA_965652335.1 uncultured Gammaproteobacteria bacterium
CGCCAATCGGCCGCTCATCATCACCAAGACCAATTCCCGCTCCACCGTCCACCGGGTGGGCTATATGGATTACATCGGGGTGCTGCGATACGACAAACGCGGCAACATCATCGGCGAGCGGCGCATACTCGGCTTGTTCACTTCCAGTGCCTATTCACTCAGCGTGATGCAAACCCCGCTGGTCCGCGGGCGTGTGAAACAGGTGGTGGCGCAGCTCAAGCTGCACCCGGGCAGCCATGCCTGGAAAACACTGATGCACATCCTGGAAACCCTGCCGCGCGATGAGTTGTACCAGGCCAGTGCCGAAGAGCTGGCGGAAATTGCTGAAGGTGTGCTGAACCTGCAGGAACGGCGTCGCGTGCGGCTGTTCATACGCCGCGAACAATACGGGCGTTTCTATTCCTGCCTGGTTTACATTCCGCGCGAACGCTTCAATACCGAAAACCGTGAAAAAATCCAGGCCATACTCAACCGCGCGCTCAAGGGCAAAAAGCTTGATTATGTGGTGAATGTGTCCGAGTCAGCGCTGGCCCGGCTGCATGTGATCATCCGGCCGGAATTTGGCGTCACGCCCCATCCCGAAGTGTCGTTGCTGGAGCAGAAAATCGTCGATGCGGTGGTGTCCTGGGGCGACGAACTTACCGCCCTTTTGGTGCAGCAGCACGGCGAAGAAAAAGGCACACGGCTGGCGCGGCGTTTTTGCCCGGCATTCCCCGAAGCCTACAAGGAGGACACCTCGCCCTGGGTGGCCGGGTTTGATGTGGACAATGCCGCGGCAGTGGATCGCGGCGAATCCCTGCGCATGAGTCTCTACCGGCCCCGTAAAGTGCGCGGCGGCCTCATTCGTTTCAAACTGTTCCGCCGGGATGAGCCCATAGCCCTGTCAGAAGTGCTGCCGATGCTGGAAAACCTCGGGCTGAGTATCGTCAGCGAACGCCCATACGAGCTTGAATTCGACGACGGCGGCCGTTTGTGGATCCAGGATTTCGACATGATCCCGGTGGTGAAGCGGGAGCTCAACCTGGAATCCATCCGCAGCCTGTTCCAGGAAGCATTTCGGCGCGCCCTCACGGGTGATATCGACAGCGACCGCTTCAACCAACTGGTGATCGCCGCGGAGTTGAGCTGGCGGCAGGTCAAGGTCATCCGCGCCTACTGCAAATACCTGTTGCAGATCGGCACACCGTTCTCGCAAAGCTATATGGCCGAGACCCTGGCCAAATATCCCGCCATCAGCCGCCTGCTGCTGGAAATGTTTGAAGCCATGTTCGATCCCGACCGTGACAGCGAGTCGGAATACCGGCGCCAACAGGCTGTCCGGCAACTGCGCCGGGTGATGGAAACCTTGCTGGACGCGCCTTTCAGCCAGGACGAAGTGCTGGCCGAGTACATTGATGAAGCCTGCCAGGCCCGCCAGAGTGGAGAGCGCGAGGAGCAGGTTCAAACCCTGCGCGCTGCATTCCAGCGCGCGCTGACCCTGGTGACCAGCCTGGATGAAGACCGCATCCTGTATTCCTTTTACGACATCATGCGGGCCACGCTGCGTACCAGCTTCTTCCGGCGTGATGAAAATGGCGAGATCAGCGACTACATCAGTTTCAAGATCGATTCGAGCAAGGTGGCCGACCTGCCGTTACCCCGGCCCTACCGGGAGATCTGGGTGTATTCGCCACGTTTCGAGGGTATTCACCTGCGCGGTGGCAAGATCGCTCGTGGCGGCTTGCGCTGGTCAGACCGCAGAGAGGATTTCCGCACCGAAGTGCTTGGCCTGATGAAAGCCCAGAACGTCAAGAACACCATGATCGTGCCGGTGGGCGCCAAAGGTGGATTTGTACTCAAACGTCCGCCAACCGAAGGTGGGCGTGAAGCTCTTCAACAAGAGGGAATTTATTGTTACAAGAGATTTATCAATGCCTTACTGGACATAACTGATAATCTTTCTGAAGACATGGTTTTGCATCCCGAGAACGTGGTGAGGCGCGATGAGGATGACCCTTACCTGGTGGTGGCGGCCGACAAGGGCACGGCCACGTTTTCCGATATCGCCAATGGAATTTCGCTGCAACGCGGATTCTGGCTGGCAGATGCATTCGCCTCCGGTGGTTCGGTGGGCTACGACCACAAGGGCATGGGCATCACGGCCAAAGGCGCGTGGGAAGGGGTGAAGCGCCACTTCCGCGAACTGGGTATCGACATCCAGAAGCAGCCGTTCACCGTGGTGGGCATCGGCGACATGAGCGGTGATGTGTTTGGCAACGGCATGTTGCTGTCGAAGCAAACGTGCCTGAAAGCGGCGTTCAACCACCTGCACATTTTCCTGGATCCGAATCCCGACCCGAAATCCAGCTTTACCGAGCGCTTGCGGTTGTTCAAAAAGCCCCGTTCCGGCTGGGACGACTACAACCGGGAGAAGATTTCCAGGGGTGGCGGGGTGTTTTCCCGGTTGGA
>CBFGWJ010000473.1:0-2445 GCA_965652335.1 uncultured Gammaproteobacteria bacterium
CATTCCGCGAGGGCATCGGCTGCGTGGTGCTGGCGCCGGACCAGGATCTGGATGACATCGACAGCCTGCCCGAACTGCAACTGCCATACCCTACCAACGACCCAGCTCAAATTCCTTGGCCGGATGGTGACCTGGTCCCGGGTGCACCCTTGCCCGCTGGTGTGGATGCCGCAGCTTTGCAGGCCGCTTCCGACTGGGCTTTCAACCGCGAGTCTGCCGAGCAGGTAACCATCAGCCTGATTGTGTTGCAGGGCAACCAGATACTGCATGAACGCTATAGGCCCGGGTTCGATATGCACACGCGCACGCGCACCTGGTCCACCGCCAAGAGCATCGCCGTGACCTTGATCGGCATGCTGGTGGATGAAGGCAAGCTGAAACTGGACGAGCCGCTGGATATCGATTGGCTGCCCGATGTTGCCCACCCCGGGAACGACCCGAGAAACTCGATCACGCTGCGGCATTTGCTGAACATGTCCAGCGGGCTCGATCCGGTCGACAGTTTCAACCGCGAATATGCCACCGGTTCTGGATTGTCCTATTGGGCCGGCGCCAGCTCCGCCGAAGGCGCGCGCAACCGCGGCCTGATCCGTGAGCCCGGCACTTTCTGGGATTACGAGAACTACGACACCCTGCTGGCTGTTTATGCGATGAAACAATCGCTGGGCGACGAGCAGGCCTACGCCGAATTCCCGCGCCGGGCGCTGCTGGACCGCATCGGCATGCGCAACACCCTGGTGAGCACAGACCGCTTCGGCGATTTCATCCTCAGCAGCCAAGTGTATACCAACGCCCGCGACCTGGCGCGCTTTGGCCTGCTGTACCTGCAGGGCGGAATGTGGAACGGTGAACGCCTGCTCTCGCAGGACTGGATTGAATTCGTGCGCAAACCGGCACCCGCTACCGCCGACGGCGGCAATTTCTATGGGGGGCAGTTCTGGCTGGTGCCCGATGATCGAACGGATGTACCGCGCGATGCCTATACCACCGCCGGCAACCGTGGCCAGTACGTCATCATCGTGCCCTCAAGAAATGTGGTCATCGTGCGGCGTGGACTTGATTATGGGGCACAGGGATTCAATGAGTGGGACCTGACCCGTGAAGTACTGAAGGCCTTCCCATGAGGATTGATATTGCGAGTTCGCCCAGCGGGAATTGGATTCCGGGTCAAGCCCGGAATGACGGCTCAAAAATCCCCAATGACGGCTTAAGAGTCCGGAATGACGGCTTAAAAGTCCGGAATGACCGTATTGGAGCCGGCTACGCCGGGTTTTGACATGTACGGTTTTGGCGACTTTCTGTTGGCGATGGCGGAGCGGCTGGACCAGCTGGAGCCAGGCGAACTCGGCACCGCCACGGTGCTGGACTGCCTGGACCAGATTAACGAGGCCTGGGACCGCAAGCTGGATCCCGCGGTGGAATTCGAAACTTATGCGGCTTTGCGGTTTTGCCAGGCGATGCGGCGGGTGTTGGAACAGGAGTGAGCTGGAACAATCGCGAGCATGGCTCGCTCCCACTGTAGGAGGCAGCCGAACAATCGCGAGCATGGCTCACTTCCACTGTAGGAGGCAGCCGTGCTGCCGACCCTATTCTGGGCAAGTCTCGCTGCTATTGCTCCAACCGGGCACTCAACAATTCGATTGGCGGCAAGACATGCGCGCCCAATTGCCGATAGTCAATTCCCAGTAAATACAGCAGCGTGCCGGCGACCTGGCCCTGGTAGACCGTGCCCGGTGACTTTACCTCGCCCGCATCGGCCGTATCCGGGCCGATCACCGCCAGCCAGATGGCCTCGCTCCCGGGAATGGTGATGTCGTGCTCGGCCCAGTCGGAACCCTGCAGGCCACGGCCGTGGTCGGTGGTGATGATGAGGGTGGTGCGGTCGCGGTAGTTATCCGCAGCCTGCAGCGTATCCCACAATTCACCCAGGAACCCATCCGCCTGGTGCAGGTAGTCCAGGTAGCGGTCGTAACGATCAGCGTGCGCCCAGTCATCGGAATTCACCAGCGCCAGCCACATCACCCGCGGCTGGTTCTTCTGCAGGTACTCGAGCGCGATGCGGAAGGTCAGGGTGTCATTACTGCCTTCAGACCACAGCCCCATCACTTCACGCCGCAGCTCCGCGAGTTCGGTCATGCGGGCATTGCTGTAAGGCTCCGGCACGGCATCGAAGGTGCCTACCATCAGGAAAGCATCGTCGCCATTGGCCGATGCCAGCGAGTAACCATCCCAGGAGCCGATCTGCGCCACTTCTCCAAAACCGAGGCCCAGCTTCTGGCGGGCAAGCTGCAATGCAGTCGGGTAGGGAAACCGGTGATCGACGTTGTCGGTGACATCCGCCCGTGGCGCGCCGGTGAGCATTTCCACATACCCCGGCGTGGACCACAGAATCCGGTTCTGCACTGTGACATGATTGTTGTAAGCGGCATTGCCCAGCACCACACC
>CBFGWJ010000474.1:0-2434 GCA_965652335.1 uncultured Gammaproteobacteria bacterium
AACGGTTACCATCGATGACGTGGTCGACGTGATTCGCGACGAGGCTGAGCATTCGCTGCTCACCCGCGCCGGCCTGGACGAGGAAGACGACATGTTCGCTCCCGCCCTGAAATCGGCCCGCAAACGCTGGATCTGGCTGGGTGTCAACATGTTCACTGCCACGACGGCAGCCGGCGCACTCTACCTGTTCGAACCCACGCTGGAACAGATCGTCGCCACCGCCGTGCTGTTCCCCATCGTGATGAGCATGGGCGGCGTGGCCGGCACCCAGACCCTGACCCTGATGATACGCGGCACAGCCACCGGCCAGGTGAGTGATGCCAATTCACAGGCCCTGCTGCGCAAGGAACTGACGGTGGGCCTGCTCAATGGCCTGCTGTTTTCCCTGGTTGTTGGCGCCATTGCCACGCTCTGGTATGGCCAGATCAAGCTCGGGCTGGTGATCGGAGTTGCCATCGTCATCAACCTGCTGGCCGGCGCGCTGGCTGGTGCGTTGATTCCACGCATTCTGAAACGCATGTCGATCGACCCGGCACTGGCAGGTGGTGTGGTGTTGACAGCCATCACGGATGTGACGGGCATTTTGTCCTTTGTCGGCCTGGCCACCGTGCTGTTACTGAATACCTGATGCCCTGTATCCTGCACGTCCTGCAGCAGCCGCTGCAGTCCGAAAGTGGCGTATTCAGCGGCAATGACCTGCGCACCCGGCAGTTGGACCTGGCCATGGCATCCGGCGGGCACACGATCGTGCATGCCTGCTTGCGCGCACCGGACCAACCTGCCGTACAGGGCGGTTTCCGCAACCGTGATGAACTGCAGGGCCTGATCCTGAGGGAACAGCCCGATGTGATCCTGGTGGCTTACTGGGAGTTGCTGGCGCTGCTGCCGTTCGGGCTGCAGCAGCCGGTGGTGCTGGATTTCGTCGCCCCCCGGCCGCTGGAAGAGCTGTATGAAGCGCCACGGAAAGTGCAGGCCAACCTGGCCCGCCTGCGCAACGCGCTGGCGCGCTGTGACCGTGTGCTGTGTGGCAACCAGCGCCAGGCCGACCTGCTGGTTCCGCTGCTGATTGAGGCCGGCCATGACTTGCGGTGTGACCGGCAAAACGACCAAACCCTGCTGGTGGTGCCATTGGGGGCCGAGACGGTTGGCCCACCGGCCAGCCAGCCGGGCCCCAGCGGTGCCACGCTGGTGATGGGCGGCGTCAGCTGGCCCTGGCGCGAGGAAGAGGACTGGCTGGAAGCATTGCGCAAGGCTGCCGGTGAACTCCCGTCGCCGCCGCGGGTGGTGCGGTTTTCCGGCAGCTACCCTGCGCATGCCGATGAGCGAACAGCGGAAACTTCCACAGCGGATGATGTCATCCGGCATACACCGCTGCTGCCCTACCGGCAGTACAGCGAATTCCTGACACAGCAGGCCCACGCCGGAATCGAACTGGCCGACTGGAACATCGAACGCGCCTTCAGCCAGTCGTTCCGCTCGCTGGATTTCCTGCGCCATGGCCTGCCGCTGGTGTGCAACCGCTACCTGCCGCTGGCCACACTAGTGGAAAAATACGCTGCCGGCTGGTTGCTGGACCGCCCCGAAGATGTCGCAGTGGCGCTGCGCGAAATCTCCGACCCTTTAATCTGGCGGCAAAAATCCGCCAATGCACTGCAACTCGCTCGAGAAGCATTGAGCATTGAAGCAACCACTTCCGGATTGCTGAGCTGGCTGCATGACCCGGTCCGTTCACCGCGCCTGCCGCAACCATCCGGGGAGGACTTGCTACCTCCCGTGTTGGGAGTACCGCCCATGGCGCAGCGCCTGCAACGTCAGTTGCGGCTGGCCAGGCGCGTCGCTACCGCCAAATTGCTCGGCCAGAAAAAAGGCGGCAAAGGTGTGCTGTTCATCACCCGCAGCGACCTGTTCCCACCCGATCACGGCGCTGCGGTGCGCACCGTTGAAACCGCGCGAGCTTTGGGCGAACAGGGCGTACCCGTGGGCATAGTCACTGAGAAAAACAAATTCTGGTACCAGTACGAACACGGAGACTTCCGGCAAAAGCCCTACCCGGTCTGGCTGAAACTGGCCAACCTGCCCACACCCTTGGTGAAACTGCTGCATTACAGCAAGGATATTCCCGAGAGCAATGCTTTCCTCTATCTGCCGCTGACCGACGGTGGTTTTTACTGGCGCATCATCGCCGCCGGCAAGCGCATTCAAGCCGGAGTGCTGCAGGCCGAATTCCCGGCCTATGCCGAACCCGCTTTGCGCGCTGCCCCGGTGCTCGATGCCAGCGTGGTGCTGGTGGAACACAACGTCGAGTACCGGCGGTTGCATGAACAGCTCGCCGAGCTCACCGCGGAACAGTACCAGCGCTTCAAAGCCATTGAACTGGATCTCTGCCGGCGCGTCGATGCGGTGGTGTGCGTCTCCGATGCTGACCGGCAGATCC
>CBFGWJ010000475.1:0-2426 GCA_965652335.1 uncultured Gammaproteobacteria bacterium
CCCGCCTTGAGACAGGAAACCCGGCCGCGCAAGCGGATGATCTCGGCAATGGATTGTCCAGAAGCCAGCCACTCCGCGGTCATGTCCTGCAGTTTCTGCAGGACATATCCAGGCTGCAGGTGTTCAACCAGCGCGGATGCGCCACCGGATACCAGCAAGAGCAGGCGGGTTGAGGTCCGTGCTTCGGTAACGGCCTGGTAAATCATCCTGCCGGCCCGCAGGGATTGCTCATCGGGCACCGGGTGACCCGCTTCAATAATGGTGGTGCGCGGCAGGGACTGGCAGGCCGGGTCTATGTGGTGGTACTTGCTGACGACAATGGAGCGGGTCGAGCGGGAAACGCAATCCTGCGCGCCCAGATACATGCTGCAGGCTGCCTTGCCGACCGCGATTACCAGGCTGGCAAGGAAATCCCCATCCTCCTCCAGCGCAGCGGCAACGGCGCGCTTGCCGGACACCGACTCCACTCCGGCGCGCCACAGATGCTTCAGCACCAGCGAAGTGGCGGTATCGCTTTTTGCAAGCACAGGCGGAGTCATTCCTTGAACCTTCAGACCACGCGGTCGCGTGGTGGCCGGCCGGCGAAAAACTCCACCAGGTTGTCCACCATGCGGTTACCCATGGCCGAACGGGTTTCCTGCGTGGCGCTGCCCAGGTGCGGCAACAGCACGGCATTTTCCAGCTCCAGCAATCCGGCTTCGATGGCCGGTTCGCGTTCGTAGACATCCAGGCCAGCGGCGCCGAGCGTGCCGTTGCCAAGCGCCTGCGCCAGCGCCGCTTCATCCACCACATTACCGCGCGCGGTGTTGATCAGGGCCGACTCCGGCCCCAGCCATTCAAGCGCCTGGGCATCGATGAGGTGGCGTGTTTCAGCCGTGCTGGGGCAATGCAGGGACACATAATCGCTGGCCTGCAGAAGTTCCCGAAGGTCCGCGCATTGCCGCGCGCCATATTTTTCCAGCAAGGCGCCATCCACGGGCGATCGGTTATGCACGAGGATTTTCATGCCAAAACCGGCGTGCGCGCGGCGAGCAACTGCCTGCGCAATGCGACCGAAGCCCACCAAACCCAGCGTTCTGCCGCTGACTTCATGGCCCAGCAACTGCAAGGGTTGCCAGCCGGTCCATTGGCCCTTGCGCAACAGGCGCTCCCCTTCACCAGTGCGTCGCGCCACCATCAACAGCAGGGTGATGGCGAGGTCGGCCGTGGCTTCGGTGAGCACATCCGGCGTATTGGTCACCACGATGCCTCGTTCCCGCGCGGCCGGAATATCGATGTTGTCATATCCCACGCCGAAATTGGTGATGATGCGCAGGCGCTGGCCGGCGCCACGCATGAGCTCAGCCGGGATCCGGTCCGCCACGGTCGGGCAAATGCCATCGGCCTTTGCAACCAGGTCACTCAGCGCGCCATCACCCTTGCCGCTGCCGTCTTCAACCCGCAGCACCCGGAACTCTCGTTGCAGGCGCGCTTCCACATCCGCGGTGAGCGGGCGGGTCTGAATGATCGTGGGCTTATCGGCAGCCATGCTCATCTTATACAGCCTGCGTCAGCGAATGGAAAACCGGCTCAAGTCCGGAAGGCCAGCATGGATGGTTGCAATTCATCCAGACGGCTGCAACCCATCAAGTACATGTCGCGTTCCAGTTCAGCACGCAGCAGCGTGGTGGCCCGCTCCACGCCCGCATAACCGGCGCCAGCCAGCGCATACAGGTATTGCCGCCCGCCGGAACATGCGGTTGCGCCCATGGCCAGCGCTTTCAATATGTGAGTGCCGCGACGGATTCCGCCATCGAGTATCACTTCGACTTCTCCGCCCACGGCGTCAAGGATCGCGGCCAACTGGTCAAACGGCGCGCGCGAACCGTCCAGTTGCCGGCCTCCGTGATTGGACACAATGACGGCGCTGGCGCCGATATCCACGCAACGCTTTGCGTCCGCCACCGACATCACACCCTTGATGGCAAACGGCCCGCCCCATTCCTCTATCACGGCCGCGGCATCATCCCAGCTGATACCGCGCTTCAGGTGGGTATTGAGGTAATCCACCACCGATGACTGCACGCCGGTGCCGGCCTTAATGAATCCGGAAATATTGGGCAGGTCGAATGCTTCACGGAACAGGTAGTTCAGCGACCAGCGCGGATGGGTGGCGAAACTCAGCAGGCTGCGCGTGGTGAGTTTCGGTGGTGTGGACATGCCGGTGATGAAATCGCGCTCGCGGTTACCGGCTACGATGGTGTCCACCGTCAGCGTCAGTGCCGCGAAACCGGCCGCCTTGCAACGCTCGATCATGCTGGATGTGAGCACCGGATCATTGTGGATGTAAAGCTGGAACAGCTTGGGCGCGCTGGAGCAGGCCGCCAGTTCTTCGATGCTGCGCGTACCCAGCGTGGACACGCCAAACAGCGTGCCGAATTTCTCGG
>CBFGWJ010000476.1:0-2413 GCA_965652335.1 uncultured Gammaproteobacteria bacterium
GGCATGGCGGTGGTTTACCGGGCGCGCCAGACTGAGCCGATCGAGCGACAGGTGGCGCTGAAAGTCATCAGCGCTCACGCTACATCGGTGCAGCGCACACGTTTCGAACGGGAGTGCAGCACACTGGCGCGTTTTTCCCATCCCAATGTTGCAGTGATGTACGAGTCCGGGGTCAGCCCGGCCGGCGAACCTTATGTGGCGATGGAACTGGTGGAAGGGTTGCCGATTTCGGACTGGTGCCGTTTGCACAAAGTGCCCCTGCCGCAGCGCATCCAGTTGTTCGTTGAAGCCTGCCAGGGGCTAACTCATGCGCACGGCAAAGGTATCCTGCATCGTGACATCAAACCTTCCAACCTGCTGGTTACCGAGGTGGATGGCAAAGCCATGGTCAAGGTCATCGACTTCGGTATCGCTGCCGCACTGACGCCGGGTATCGACCAGTTGGCCAATATCACCGGCCAGCAGCTGATTGGTACGCCGGCTTACATGAGCCCCGAATCGGTGCTCATTCACGACCGCCAGTCACTGGACGCACGCAGCGATGTGTATTCGCTGGGCGTGGTGCTGTTTGAACTGCTGTGTGGCAAACGCCCGTATGACGCATTTGACCTGCCACTGGCAGACTGGCTGGGCATGCTTTCAACCCGCTCCGCGCCTCACATGCGCCAGGTTTTCCGGCAACTCAGCAGCGAAGAACAGCAGAATATCGCTGAACATGCCCAGACCGGACCCAAACGCCTGGCCCGAGTGCTCACTTCTGATCTCGATGCCATCGTCAGCAAGGCGCTTGAACTGGAACCGGAGCGGCGTTATGCGTCCTCCAACGAGCTGGCACTTGACCTGCGCCGGTATCTGAGTGGTTCCGCGGTGAGCGCCCATGCACCGCGAAGGATCTACCTGGCCCGCAAGTTCCTGCGTCGGCACTGGGTTGGAGCCAGCGTGGCGATACTGCTGTTGTTGACACTGGCAGGTGGCATCATCGCCCGCGAGCTGGAGGTTCGCCAGACGCGTCTCGCGCTGGAGGAATCACAGGCCATTTCCGACTTCCTGGTGGATCTGCTGGAACATGCCAGCCCACTGCGCACCAGTGGCGAGGAAGTGACGCTGCAGGACATCATTGATAACGGCACCGATGAACTGTCCGACCGGTTTGCCGACAAGCCGCTGGTAAAGGCCCGGCTGCTGCACACCCTGGGCAGGGTTTACGGTGAACGTGGCGAGTATCTCAAGGGCAGCACCCTGCTGGAACAGTCCCTTGCCCTGCTGGATCGGGCCGGTTCGGACGACCTGGATGAACGCATACGCGTGCTCTCCGACCTGGGTGTGGCCCTGCGGCGCCAGGGCCGGCTGGATGAGTCCGAATCGGTACTGCTGCGGGCACAGAGCCTGACCTCGGAAATGGAACCCCAGGATCCATTGCTGAATGCCGACGTGGCCAACAGCCTGGGCAATTTTTATGTGCTCAGTGAATCCTGGGAAAAGGCTGAGAAACAGCACCTGTTGGCCCTGCAACTGCGTGAAGCCAACCTGCCTGCCGGAGACCTGCAGATCACTGCCTCACGCAACAATGTGGCAACGGTACTGATCAACAGCTGGCAGTTGGAACGCGCTTTGCCTTACGCGCAGAGAACCTTTGAAGAATGGCAGCACAATCTCCCGCCGGAACATCCGTGGATCAGCGTCGCCCGCAATAACCTCGCCGTGGCCCTGGAGCGTCTGGGCCGAAGGGAAGAGTCCCTGCGGCTTTCCATGGATGCACTGGCCGAAGCGCAGCAGCGCCTGGGCCCTGACCATCCGGATATTTCAGACCTGTGGCGGAATCTCAGCGTGGTGCTGGGCGAATTCGGCCGGCACGATGAGGCAGTTGATGCGATGCAGCAGCATGTCCGTATCCTGGCGGAATCACTGGGCCCCGATGCTCCCCGGACCCTGGGAGCCGAACGAAGGCTGGTGAATTTGTCCTTTCTCGAACAGGACTACGAACAGACTCTGGCCGGCCTGGACTCGATTCTGGAAAGACTGAAAAAGGCCGAGCCGGATTCCAGCCTGGAAGCGGCGTTGAACCTGGATCGCGCCAATACCCTGATTGAGCTGGGGCGCTATGAAGAAGCCGCGGACACACTCGGTTCCCTGGCAGGATTGTCGATTGGCAACCAGTACAGGCTGCGGCGATTGCGGGCCAAACTGATGGGAGAGATGGGACACCCGGAACAGGCCATTGCCGAACTGCTCAGCCTGCAGGAAGAGACATCAGCCAGCTTGCCCCAATACAACCAGAACCACGGGTACATACTCAACAGCCTGGCCCGTGAAGCCCTGGCCGCTGGAGACCTCGTACGCGCTTTGTCGTGGGCGAAGGAAAACCTGCAATTCTGGCAGAAAGTAAACCAAACGCTGTCGATATACATGGCCA
>CBFGWJ010000477.1:0-2399 GCA_965652335.1 uncultured Gammaproteobacteria bacterium
GTGGAACTTGGGCATGGCGGGCGCGCTGGTGTTGAACCCCATACCGGAAGCTCATGCCCTGGACCGTGCCACGGTGGAAAGCGTGATTGCTGCGGCGATTACCGAAGCCGAAGCGGCGGGCATCAGGGGCAAGGCGCTCACGCCCTGGTTGCTGGCCAGGCTGGAACAGTTGAGCGGTGGCAAAAGTGTTGAGGCCAATGTTGCACTGTTGCTCAACAATGCGCGCCTGGCGGCGCGGATTGCGGCGGCGCTGTGACTGGCATGACGGGTTAAAGACGTCATCCCGGCGAAGGCCGGGATCCAATCCTCCGCGGAGAGTGGATGCCGGCTCGGGGCCGGCATGACGATATGGGAACGTGACCGTCATTTCTGGCTTTCAGCGTGCGATCAATAACCCCTGTTCCGGTCGATGAGGTAGTTCAGCTCCAGGCCGTTTTGAAAACGCCGCACGTTTTCCACGAAGATGGCCGCAATGTCCTGTGGCCAGCTGCGCGTGGCAATATGAGCCGTGATCGCCAGGTTGGGGGCGGTCCACAGCGGGTTGTCCGTTGGCAGCGGTTCCTGGCGAAACACATCCAGCACCGCGCCGGCAATCTGGCCCTGTTCCAGTGCCATGGCCAATGCCGCTTCATCCACCAGGTTGCCGCGCCCGACGTTGATGAACAGCGCCGTGGGTTTCATCGCCGCAAAGGCGGTCGCGTCCATCAAGCCGGTGGTGGCCGGAGTGTCGGGCAACACAGCCACAACGTGATCTGCCTGCGCGAGGAATTCATGCAGCCGGGCAACGGTGAATACCTGCTGTATGCCCGGCTGGGGTGACCCGCTGGTGTTCAACCCGATCACGCGAAGTCCAAACCCGGCTGCAACCTTGGCGATATGCCCACCGATCGATCCCAGACCCATGATGCCCAGTGTCTTACCGGATAACCTGCCGGTGTACTCAGGCCACCATTGCCCCGCCCTTTGCCTTTCCAGCCGCTGCACCAGTTTGAGTTCGTGGGCCAGCAGGTAGCCCAGCGTGTACTCGGCCATCTGCGGGCCAAATACATTCTTGATTCCGGTCAGGAGGAAGTCCTGGCGCCTGGTGTGCAGCAGCGGTGTGATGCCGGCCCAGGTGGATTGCACCCAGCGAATGGCGGGCAGGTGATCGACAAGGTTTGCGGCGATATCGGGTTGCGCCAGCAAAACCGTCTGGCCGGACCAGGCGCTGAGGGCCTCCTCAGTGCTGGTGGCAAAGCCCAGCGCGATGCCTTCGTTGGCCAGCTCCTCCAGCAACGGCGGGTATTCCGCGGCATCCTGGCAGGCCACCAGGACGCCGGACGCGGCTTGTCGATCGCGGTTGCTCATGACGCGGCAGGAACGGGTTTTATGCCTTCCGCGTAATTGATCACGTACCAGATCGAGGCGCCGGGCACTTCACGATACCGGCGCAAGGCCGCAACGGCCTGGCGGTATTCCGCCAATCCGACTTTCCCTGTAGCCAGCACGGTTTCCTCCGCGCCTTCCAGCACGCCCACCAGGTTTTCAGCGATGCCCTCGAATCCGGCCTGTCCCTGGCACGCGCCATACAGGACATAGTCGATACGGCTCGGGATCGCACCCGCCTGGTGCAGCAGTTCAGGCAATTTGCGGCCAATCAATGGATCGTTGCCAATGCTGCGATAGCTTTCAAAATACGCCTGCCAGACAGCAGCCAGGCCCGGCGGCTCGGGCCAGAAACGCATCAGGTCGTGGTCGTCATCCAGCAACACCACTCGTCCTCCTGGCCGGACGGCGGAGACCATCTGCCTCACCACGCCCAGCGGGTTGGCCACATGCTCCAGCAGGAAGCGGGTGTGCGCCAGGTCGAAACTGCCGCGCTCATCCGCTGTGAGCGGCAGGTCAAAAGCATCGCCCAGGCGGAAATCGATGCGGCAGCCCGTAGCGGGCTGGCCAGCGAGCGCTGCCTCTAATTGCTCGGGGTTGCGCTCCACCGCCACGATGCGGGCATCGCCGGGCAGGTGCTGCGCCATCAGTTTGCTGAACTGGCCGGTGCCAGCGCCCACATCCAGCACGCGCTTTTCCTCGCCAAGTTGCAACGCGCTCAGGCAACGGTCGTTAATCAGCCGGTTCATCAGCGCCAGCCGTTCGCGCTCGGTGGCGGAACTGCCGTGAATATAAGCCTGGGTGTTGGTCTGGCTCATGAGATTCTCAGGAGTTGGTCAGGACGGTTGGAAAGGTTTTTCGGAATGTCGGTTGGTTCACCCGCTTCTGTGGCATGGCCACAATGGAGCGCTGCGCGCAGAAACCGGCTGCACGTTGCAGCATTCGCTGGACAGTCTCATCGGCAAACCGCAACCCGCCTGCCTGATCGGGGTAAATCTGCCGGAGATCCTGCAGTGTGAGGTAGCGTGGATCGT
>CBFGWJ010000478.1:0-2374 GCA_965652335.1 uncultured Gammaproteobacteria bacterium
GAAAAAGTGTCATTTTTCCCTGGCTGCATTTTCGATAGTCATCGAAAATGTTGGCACATCCTTGTGCCAAATAAACAATAAACAAATTTGGCCTATTCAGGAAGATCGAAAATGAGCAAAACCGTTATTTCCACACCCGACGCACCCGCCGCCATCGGCACCTATTCACAGGCGGCACGCCACGGCAACGTGGTGTACCTGTCGGGCCAGATTCCGCTCGACCCGGCCAGCATGACGCTGGTGGAAGGTGATTTTTCGGCGCAAACCCACCGCGTTTTCAAGAACCTGAAGGCCGTGTGCGAAGCCGCCGGCGGCAGCCTGGACCAGGTGGTGCGACTGACCATTTTCATCACTGATATGGGCAATTTCCCGCAGGTCAATGCAGTGATGGCCGAGTATTTTTCGGAACCCTACCCGGCGCGCGTTACCGTGGGTGTTGCCTCGCTGCCCAAAGGCGCTCAGGTGGAAATCGACGCCATCCTGGGGCTGTAACGTTCGAGTGAGTGGACCGGGCCTCGGCCATGACGCAGCCGGCTGAGAGCACAGCTACCCAACTTTCCCGGTTACGCGGCGTTGGCCCGGGAATCCAGGCCAGCCTGGAAAAGCTCGGCATTCGTGAAGTGCAGGACCTGCTGTTCCACCTGCCCTTCCGTTACGAAGACCGCACCCGCGTCCTGCCCATCGGCAGCCTCTACCCCGGCGCCATCACGCAAATCGAGGGTGAAGTGGAGCACTCGGCCATCGTTCGCGGCCGCCGCCCCATGCTGGTGGTGCTGCTGGCGGACGGTACCGGCCGCGTGACATTGCGGTTTTTCCACTTCCGGCATGCGCAGAAAGCCCAGCTGAGTTTGGGCACGCGGTTGCGTTGCTACGGTGAAGCCCGTGGCGGCGCGCGCGGGCTGGAAATGGTGCACCCGAGTTACAAGCGCCTGATACCGGGCCAGGAAGAACCGGTGGCCGACCGGCTTACGCCGGTGTACCCATCCACTGAAGGCCTGGCCCAGGCCAGCTGGCTGAAGCTGACCGAACAGGCGCTGCAGTTGCTACAGAACAGGCAATTGCAACTCGAGGAACTGTTACCGCCCGAATTGTTGCGCAACCTCAAGCTGCCCACGCTGCAGGCCGCCCTGGTGTATATCCACCGCCCGCCGCTGGATGCCGATGTGGCGGCACTGGTGGAGCGGCGGCACCCGGCGCAGCAACGCCTGGCGCTGGAAGAACTGCTGGCGCACAACCTCAGCATGCAGGCTCTGCACCGTTTTGAGCGACAGTTGTCGGCACCGCCTTTTGCGACTGCCAGCAAACTCGAAAGTAAATTCATCGACACTTTGCCCTTTCAAATGACGGGCGCTCAACAGCGCGTGGTGGCGGAAATCCACGCCGACCTGGCGCGCCGCCATCCCATGCACCGCCTGTTGCAGGGCGATGTGGGCTCGGGCAAAACCGTGGTGGCCGCGGCAGCCGCCCTGCGCGCCATCGGCAACGGCTTCCAGGTAGCCATCATGTCCCCCACTGAATTGCTGGCCGAACAGCACCTGCAGAGTTTCACCAACTGGCTGGCGCCGCTGGATATCGAACCGGTGTGGCTGAGTGGCAAGGTCAAAGGCAAGGCGCGCGAAAAAGTTCTGCGGCAAATCGCCGAAGGCGCTCCTATCGTGATCGGCACGCATGCGTTGATGCAGGAGGGCGTGGAGTTCAAACAACTCGGGCTGGCCATCGTCGATGAACAGCACCGCTTCGGTGTGCACCAGCGGCTGGCACTGATGGACAAGGCAGCGGACGCCGCCATGCACGCCCACCAGCTGATCATGACCGCCACGCCCATCCCCCGCACGCTGGCGATGACCGCCTATGCCGGCCTGGAAACCTCGGTGATCGATGAACTGCCGCCGGGCCGGCAGCCGGTGCAGACGGTGACCATTTCCAATGAGCGCCGCGATGAAGTGATCGCCCGCATCGCGGCCGCCTGCGCGGACGGGCGGCAGATCTACTGGGTGTGTACGCTGATCGAGGAGTCCGAGGCAGTGGAGGCCCAGGCCGCTGAAGAAGTGGCTGCTGAGCTGAAACTGGCCTTGCCCGGCATCCGGATCGGGCTGGTACACGGGCGACTGAAGTCAGCCGAAAAACAAGCGGTGATGCAGTCTTTCAAGGACGCTGAAACCCAGCTGCTGGTGGCCACCACGGTGATCGAGGTGGGTGTGGACGTGCCCAATGCTTCGCTGATGATCATCGAGAATGCCGAACGGCTTGGTCTGGCGCAATTGCACCAGCTGCGTGGCAGGGTCGGGCGCGGCAGCACGCAATCCTCCTGCGTGCTGCTGTACGACCCGTCAGCCGGGCCGATGGCGCGCGAACGACTGAACATCATGCGCCA
>CBFGWJ010000479.1:0-2366 GCA_965652335.1 uncultured Gammaproteobacteria bacterium
AGGTTGACCTTCATTTTCTGCCAGCCGCTGCGTTCCGGCTCGTTCTGGTAATCGACCATTTGGCCATTTTCCAGGGTCCGCCAGATGATGTGCTGCCTGCCGGACGAGGGTTCCACCTGCAGCCGGAGTTCGTAGGCATTGGCGGGTTGTGCCATCGCTTCAAAACGCCGCACCAGCTCACGAGCCAGTTCCGGGCTGTCGATCAGCAAACCAATCTCGGTATTGAGGTGCATGGATCGCTGGTCGAAATTCATCGAGCCGACGAAAATGCTGCTGCGATCGAATACGAACATCTTGGCGTGCAATGAATAGGTTCCGTGGCTGGCCATGGCCGCGGTCTGTCCGCTGCCACGGGTATTGCCCAGCATCGAGCGGATTTCATGGATCTCCACGCCATCTTCCAGCAGTGGCTGCCGGTAACTCATGTAGCCGGAATGCGCCAGGGTCACGGCCGAGGACATCAGCGAGTTGGTGAGGATGCGGATGCGCACATCGCGGTCGCGCAAGTCTTTGAACAGAAGCATGCCTTCGTCGCCCGGAATCAGGTAGGGCGTGATCATGACCAGCTCGGATTGCACTGCCCGGGTTGCATCGGCCACCGGTCGCAGCATCAGCCTGCCAACCCGGGAGCCCTCAACCACACTTTTCTTGTCGGGGCTGTCACTGACCAGGCGCACCGGCGCCCAAACGAGCGCCAGCTCGCCCGACAGCATGCCTTTGAATGGCTGGCCGGAGTCAACCCGGCTGGCCAGATCCATGCTATCGGCCTGCAGCTCTGAGGCATCTTCCGCTGTACTCGCCCTGTGCTCGCGCAGGGCACGCCGGGAGCTGCCTTTGCTGGCCAGGGCTTCCAGCGGAATGGAAAACGGATGGTTCCAGAATTCGTCAAAGGACTTTGAAACCTCCCTGACAACGGGACCCACCGCGAACACGTCATTGTCTGCGTATTGTTCTTCGGCGCTGACCTGGAAGTACTGGTCGCCAATGTTCCGGCCACCCATCAGGACGGCCGAGTTATCGACCACCATGACTTTGTTGTGCATGCGGTAATTCAGTCGTGAGCGGTTGAAAACGTATTCAGTGGCTTTCAGGGCCAGGTTGTGCCCGCGATAGCGAAAGGGATTGAAGAACCGGATTTCCATGTTGGCATGTGCGGACAGCGGCAGGATATGTTCGTCGCCCGCAATCGCCTCACCATCGTCCAGCAGCAAGCGCACCCGGACGCCCCGGTCTGCGGCGCGCAGCAGGGCCTCGGTCACCAGGCGGCCGGTGTCGTCACCCCGAAGAATGAAGTACTGCAAGTCCAGGGTTTTTTCCGCGGCATTGATCATCTGCATGCGGGTCAGGAAGCCATCTATGCCAAACGACTGCAGGTAGAAGCCGGACTTTCCCTGGTTTTGGTCAGTCACCTCCCGAAGTTGCGCACCGAGCGTGGTTTGCTCAAAGGGCGCCAGGGCCACGGATTCAATCCGGGGGTAGTCGTGACCGGGCGGCAGTGTTGAACAGGCCTGCAGCAGCGCGCAGACAAGGAATGCGGTGCAGGCCTGCTTCAGCAGGTTTCCTGGGCCCGGTTTCGGTTTTGCTATCGGGGCGCGCAGCCACGGCTGATTATTCATTCGCCCAGCAACTCACCGATGGGCTTGAATTCGTCGACGCGGTCGCAGATCACCTTGATGACCACCAGGATCGGCACACCCAGGAACAAGCCCCAGATACCCCATAACCAACCCCAGGCCAGCACGCCGGCAAACACCGCTACCGGGTTCATGCGGGTTGTGCGACTGGTCAGCCAGGGTGTGAGGACATAGCCTTCGGCCATGTTGATCAGCAGGGTTACGCCGCCGATCAGGAATGCCATCTCAAAGGAACCGAACTGGGCAAAGCCCATCAGCATGGCGGCTGCGCTGGCAATAATGCTGCCGATGTAGGGAATGAAGTTGAATACAAAGGTCACCACACCCCAGACAGCCGCATGCTCGACGCCAATCCAGGAGAACGCCAGCCAGGTGGAGAGGCCCACCAGGGCGCTGGTGAAGACCTGCACCAGCAGGTAGCGCTGGATCAGCTCATCAATTTCATCCAGCGCCCTCAGTGTCAGCTTTTTCCGGGTGAGGGTCGGGCCAGCCAGCTTGACCATCTTGCGCCGGAAATTGTCACCGGCTGCCAGCAGGAAAAATGCGATGAAAAACACTGCGGTAGCGCTCCCGGCTGCGGCCGCCAGCCCGAGCGTTCCGGGCACGAGATAATCCTTCACATCGACTTTGGGTTCTTCGATCTGCACTTTGGAAACACCGCGCTCCGGTTGCAGGGCGGCGCTTTCATCGGTGACATCGCGCTCGATTTCGCTGGCGGCTTTCTGTACTTTT
>CBFGWJ010000480.1:0-2364 GCA_965652335.1 uncultured Gammaproteobacteria bacterium
GATGCCGGTGGCCGAACCGTGATGCCCGGCCTGATCGATGCGCACATCCATATCGACCTGGTGGGCCATGGCTCCTATGCGCGCCTTTACGAGTTCATGAACGGCATGGAGCGCATCGAGGAGTTCATGACCATCGCCGCCAGGCAGATGATGCGGGCCGGGGTCACCACTGGCCTGGACCTGGGAGCACCTTTCCAGGCCTTTGATTTCCGCAAGCGGGTGGACAGCGGAGAAATTCCCGGGCCGCGTTTGTTACTTTCGGGCCCCTGGATCACGCGTATCGATTACGACATCATTCCTGATGAGTATGAAATCATCATCAACTCGCCGCAACAGGCGGCACAGAAAACCCGCGAGCTGATCGAGCGTGGTGTGGACGTGATCAAGGTGTGGGAAGGCCTGACGCTGGAAGACTACCAGGCCGTGGTTGGAGTCGCCCACGAGGCCGGTATCAAAGTGCACGCCCACCTGTATGAGCCGGAGAAGATCCGCTTTGCGCTGGCTGCCGGAGTCGATGTGTTCCAGCATGTCGGCTCAGCCGGCAACCCGCCCTACGAACCAGAACTGGTGGCCGAAATCGCCCATCGCAATATTCCCGTGGTGCAGACCATCGCCCACCGCATCTGGGTTTACCCGGCCACCGTGGAATTTCCCGAACGCCTGTACGACCCGGTGTACCGCAAGGACATGCCTGCCGACATTTACGCCGAGTTCATCGCATCGGTGGAAAACTACCGGCAGCTGTCCTACTTCAATGATATTGCCCGCGAAACCCGCAATGCGCGCGTGGCCGCGCGGCAATTCATCGATGGTGGCGCCGTCATCGGCGTGGGCACTGATGCCGCTTCACCACTCAACATGCATACCGAAGCCATGTGGCGCGAAATGTCCGCGCTGGTGGAAAGCGGCATGGCACCGATGGAGGTGATCTCGGCGGCAACCAAAACCAATGCCCGCATCCTTGGCCTGGACGATGAACTGGGCACCATCGAGCCTGGCAAACTGGCCGACATCATCATCGTCGATGGTAATCCGCTGCGGAATATCGAGGTGCTGGATTATGTGGATGTGGTGATCAAGGATGGCGTCGTGTGGTACTCCGAGCGCGCAGCGCATGGGCCGGTCACGACACTGGGCCGCGCGTTCTGACAGCGCTCGCAGCTGCAGCAGGCGCTTTAGCGCCGAACCTGCACCTGTCGGGGCTGAAGCCCCTCCTGCCATCACAAAGGGCGGTTCAAACCGCGATGCCGGCCAGCCGCTCCTGCTCCAGCGGCGTGAACCGCGGACTGTCAATCATGCCGAACTCGGCGGCGTGACGGGCAACGAGTTGGGCCGCCCGGTCGAGCGGGTTTGGCCCACCCAGCCGGAATACCGCGGCGCACAAAGGCCCGAACCACAGGGCGCGCTCGATTTCCGGCCACTCCGCGGGATCGGGCTCAGCGCCGATCGCGCGGGCAAACATCATGGCGAGCTGGTGCATGGGCAGTTTCTGGGCAGGACTCCAGCTGTCCAGGTAGGCCTGCAATCCGCGGCGCATTTCATCCTCGTCCGGCGCCGCAATCCGCTGTGACCAGACGCAGGCAATCCAACGGGCCTGCAATTCCAGCACCGGAAAGTACGGACCCACCTGGTTATAGAAGCCAGCCATGGCAAAGCCCGGCAAGCCGGGATGAAACGTGTGCTGGTACAGGCCCAGCTGCTGCGGCGTGAGCTGCAACATCCGGGCCTCGTCGTTCCCCAGGAACGGGAAGTCCAGCTGGTAGCCGGTGGCGAATATGATGGCGTCAAAATGCTCGTGGCTGCCATCCGCGAACTGCACCGCCCGCCCGTCGATTTGCTGCAGCCAGGGATGCACTCGAATACGTTGCTCCGCCACCAGCCCGAGAAAATGCGCGCACTTGGTGGTGCCGGCCTTGCGCAGGTCCTCGTCCGGACAGGGCGCGCCGAAATCCTGCGGGTTGCCGAATTCCCGCAATACCCACTCACGCATCAGCCGGGCGTTCACGGCGCCATCCAGACGCTCAGCCGCCAGCGCTTCATACAGGCTGAAATTGATGTGGTCGGTTGGAACGCCCCGCGCCAGTTTGCCGAGCACGTAACGCTGGTTGCGGTAGGCGCAGCTGACACTCGCCGCACCGTGCAGGGCCAGGTCGGAAGCGATTTCCAGCGCCGAGATTGCGCCCCCCGCCACCAGCACCTTTTTGCCCCGAAACTCACCCGGCCCGGAGTAGGCATGGGAGTGGAGCACTTCCAGGCCACCGGGTTCACGCGCCTGCCGCAGGCCGGCAACCTCTGGAAAGTACGGCTGGTTGAAGCGTCCGCAAGCCAGCAGCACACGGTCAAAAATCTCATGCCGGGTTGCGG
>CBFGWJ010000481.1:0-2363 GCA_965652335.1 uncultured Gammaproteobacteria bacterium
GCTGGGGCGGCTACCCGCATGCCAAACGCAGCCACGTGGGTTCGTGGCTGGTGCCATCGTACGATCCATCAACCAACCAGGTGATCGTGGGCACTTCGGTTTCCTGGCCGGCGCCGAAATTCATTTTTGGCAGCAACGACAACACCTACCTCTACCACAACTCGACCCTGGCGCTGGATGGCGACACCGGCGAGATCGTCTGGTACTACCAGCACCTCGTTGACCACTGGGACCTGGACCATGTATTTGAGCGGATCATCGATGAAGTCACCCTCGCTCCCGATCCGGCATCGGTGGCGTGGATCAACCCGAAGCTGGTTCCCGGTGAAAAACGCCGTGTCGTGACCGGTATTCCCGGCAAGACCGGCATCGTCTACACCCTCGACCTGCTGACCGGGGAATTCCTGTGGGCCATGCCCACCATCACCCAGAACGTGGTGCAGGAAATCGACGGCAGGGGTGCCGTCACTGTCAACCCGGAAAAGGTGTACTCGAAAGTGGGTGACAGCAACCTGGTGTGCCCGGGCTCCACCGGCGGCAAGAACTGGTTCGCGGGCGCCTACAACCCGGCCAGCAAGGTGATGTTCCAGCCGCTGCAGAATGCCTGCATGCAGGTGGTGGCGCTTACCGACGACCCGGACACGCGCGAAGGCTATGGCCTGTTGCGCGAACGCGTGATCGAGCCTGGCAAAACCGATGTGGGTTCCATCTGGGCTGTTTCGGCCGAAACCGGCCGCGTGTTGTGGAAGCATGAGCAGCGCGCTGCCATGACCTCGCTGTTCGCCACCGCTGGCGGGTTGCTATTCGGCGGCGACACCAGCGGCCGGTTTCGTGCCTTTGACCAGCAAACGGGCGAGGTGTTGTGGGAGGTAAATCTGGGCTCGCAGGTGACTGGCTTTCCCATCACCTATGCGGTGGATGGCCGCCAGTACATTGCGGTCAGCACCGGCAACGCGCTGCTCAGCGGGCAGTTCCTGGTCATGACGCCGGAAATCCGTGCCGGCGACATCAACCAGTTGCTGGTGTTTGCCCTGCCTGCGCCGGCCAGGATTCCGAAATAGAATATGCGAAATAAAACATGATAGCCCTTGCAGACCGCCTGTTGATGCTGCTGGTCATGCTGGCGGGATTGGCTGCCCTGGCAGCGGCCCATGGGAATGAAGCGCTCGATTCCATCTGGGACGGGGTGTACAGCGATGAACAGGCTGAACGCGGTGAGAGGGTCTACCGGCAGCACTGCGAGTCCTGCCATGCCGCCGACATGCGCGGTGGGCCGGCCGCACGCGGGCTGGTGGGTATGGGCTTCCAGTACCTGTGGAAGGACAGGCCGCTGGAGGAACTGCTGGCCGCCATGCGCGAGAAAATGCCGCCAGGAAATCCTGGCCTGCTGGACGAGGCTGCCTATCGCGATATCCTGGCGGCAGTACTGCAGCGCAACGGCTTTCCTTCCGGAACAGCAGAATTGCCGGCCGACGGGCAATCGCTGCATGGCATCCTGCTGCGATGGGAGCCGCCTTGATTCCCATGTCGCAGGGATGGTCAGCCAAAGCGGGTGAAATGCACCGGTGGACAGCCTTACCCGCAGCATTGATCATATCGCCATGGCGAATCGCGCCCGCTGAAGAGGATTGCAATGATGACTGACATCACCGCGTTTTTGCGCGCCGGGTCAAATGGCTGGAACAGAGTCTTGCTCCGTGCCATGGCCTGTTGTGCATTGCTGGCGTGGAGCGCAGTGGCTCTTGCTGACGGGGAAGCCTGCGAACCCTCGGGTGATTATCGTTATCTGTGCGGCATGAAGAATGCCGAGGACCTGGTGCAGGTGCCCGGCACGGACTGGATCATCGCCAGCAGCCTGGCGCCGGGCGACGCGCTGTACCTGATCGATGCGGCAAACAAGACATGGTCTGGCCTGTATGCCGGCGATGCCGTGCAGGTAAAGCAGGATATGGGGCGCTTTCCGGCTTGCCCCGGCGCGCCGGCCATCGAGCGTTACGTGACGCATGGCTTGAACCTGCAGCCAGGCAACAATGGCCGTTCGACCCTGTACGTGGTGGGCCACGGCGGCCGCGAAGGGATCGAAGTTTACGATGTGGATGCCAACCCTGAAGTACCCGTGCTTACCTGGGTGGGCTGTGTGCTCACCGATGGCGGAATGCAGATCAACAGCGTGACCTCCATGCCCGATGGTACGCTGCTGGCCACGGTGCCGCTGCTGCCTGGAGTAGAGATTCCAAGCGCATTGAACGGCCAGGACACCGGCAAGGATTTCCGCTGGTCGCCGGGCGAGGACGGCTTCAAGGAAATCGCCGGAACCGATTTGCCGTACCCCAACGGCATCGAAGTTTCCGCGGACGGGCGCG
>CBFGWJ010000482.1:0-2355 GCA_965652335.1 uncultured Gammaproteobacteria bacterium
GCGCTGCGGCCTTCCATGCTGGCCGCGGCCCACAGGAAGTGGATATTGTGCGGGTAGTACATCGCCGGGTAGAACCCCTGGGCATTGCACTGGGCGATGTAGGCCTCATCCACCGCCGCGGCGCGCACATTGGCTTCCGAGGCATCGTGGTAGCGGCCCACGCGCCAGAAAATATGCGCCGGCATGTGCACCAGGTGGCCGGCGCCCGGCACCAGTTGAGTCAGCCGGTCCGCCGGCGCCTCGGCGCGTTCCGGTGTTGACGACGCTTCCACGGCATGAATGTAGAGGTGCAGAGCCATGGGATGGTTGGGTGAACGGGACAGCACGGTTTCCAGCGCAGCCAGTACTTCCTCGGTATGCGGCTTGGGGTTGTCCGGGTCCACCCAGTAATCCCAGGGCATGGTGGTCATCAGGGCTTCGGCAAACAGCGAAGCCGCATCATCGTCGTCGGGATATTTCTGGTACAGCGCGCGCATGGCGTCGGCGTAGGCCAGGTCCTGCGGTTCGCGCGGCAGGGTGATGTCTTCGGCATAGCGCGTGGCCAGGGCATCGATGTAGTCCTGCTCCCGTTGCGTGGCGTTGCCTTTAAGCTGGATCGCCCTCTGGATGGCGGCATAAGCAGCTTTTTGCGAGGCCTCGTCCATCACCGCCTTGCCGTTGCTGGTGACATTGATGTTGGGCCCCAGCGCCAGGGCTTCGCCCCAGTAACACATGGCGCATTCCGGATCGAGGGTCTGCGCCGCCCTGAAGGAGCGCACCGACTCGGCATGGTTGAACGCGAAATCGATCACCAGGCCCTGGTCGAAGTACTTCTGCGCCCAGGGGTCGCGGGTGGTGATGGGGTGGTGGTGATCGCCTATGCCCTCGAACAGCGGCGCGCCGGCGCGCTGGACAATTTCGGCCTGGGCTTCAGCCGGGCTCTGGTTCGCGGCGGTAGCGGTTGGCGCGCTTTCGTCCCCGGCGATGAATTGCGGCGGTGGGCTGTCTTGCTGGCAGGCAGCCAGGCCCAGCAGGGCGCAGATCATCAGGACGGCAAGTGGCTTCTGGCGGACATGCATGGCGATCCTCCATTAAGAAAGCAATTCGGTTTCAACAAAATTATAGACCAGGAATTTCTTCCTGCAGGATGGCCCGTAATGGCCCGTATTGGCCCGCAATGGCCCTGGCCTGCTACCGCGCCAGGCTGGCCCCCAGCTCGGCCAATGGCCGGGCCATGCGGCCGGTTGCCATGGCCTGGTCGTTGGCGGCGTTGCCATCGAGGGCACGCTTCATCACACCCTGGCAGATGGAAGCCAGGCGGAACATGCTGAAGGCCAGGTAGAAGTTCCAGCGCGTGATACCGGGCAGGCCACGCAGTTCACAGTAGCGGTCCACCAGCGCCTGTTCATCCGGAATGCCGAGTTCGGCAATCGGCATGCCGGCCAGACCTTTCATTTTGTGGTCGCGCGGCAGCCTGAGGCACATGCAGTAATACGCCAGGTCGGCCAGCGGATGGCCCAGCGTGGAGAGTTCCCAGTCCAGCACCGCCAGGATGCGGATCTGCTGGGGATGGAATATGAAGTTGTCCAAACGGTAGTCACCGTGAATCAGGCTGACCTGCCCATCGTCCTCGGGCAGGTTTTTCGGCAGCCACTCGATCAGGTGTTCCATTTCGGCAATGTGTTCGGTTTCGGCGGCGCGGTACTGCTTGCTCCAGCGGCCGATCTGGCGCTCGAAGTAATTGCCGGGATAGCCGAAATCCGTAAGGTTTGCGGCCTCCAGGTCGATGTCGTGAATGGCTGCCAGTACCCGCAGCATTTCGAAGAAGGCCTCGCCGCGCTGGGGCTTTTCCAGCTCGGGCAGGGCAGGGTCCCAGAACACCCGGCCTTCGACAAATTCCATCAGGTAGAACATGCTGCCGATGACGCTGTCGTCCTCGCACAGCAAAACCGGTTTGGCCACCGGCACGTCCGAGCCGTGCAGGGCCTTGAGAACGCGGAATTCCCGGTCCACTGCATGGGCAGACTTGAGCAGCTGGCCGGATGGTTTGCGCCGCAACACCCACCGCCCGGCGGGGCTGTGCAGCAGATAGGTCGGGTTGGACTGGCCGCCGGCAAATTTCTTTGACTCCAGCGGCCCGCTGAAGCCGGGCAAATGCTGCTGGAGCCAGGCAGCCAGGGCCGCGTCGTCAAGCTGGTGAATTGGGTTCATTTCGCGATCCTGGGCATGATCCTGCTGGGCAGCCAGTATTTTACATGGCTCGATTTTACATGGCTCGATTCCGCATGCCATGGCGGTATATGATCGGATTGTGAATCCGGTGAAGAAAATCCTCAGCTACGCCGAATCGCTGCGCTTTCCGTGGCTGGTGCTGCT
>CBFGWJ010000483.1:0-2354 GCA_965652335.1 uncultured Gammaproteobacteria bacterium
CGGAAGGCGAGGTGATGCGCATGTGGGAGGCGATTGAAACCTACATGGAACGCAAGCAGCCCCTGATCATCATCGCCGGGGCCGATTATGGCCAGGGTTCTTCGCGCGACTGGGCTGCCAAGGGCGTGCGCCTGGCCGGGGTGGAAGCCATCGTCGCCGAAGGCTTTGAACGCATTCACCGCACCAACCTGATCGGCATGGGCGTCCTGCCGCTGCAATTCAGGGACGGTGATACGCGCCATACCTATGCCATTGATGGCACTGAAACGTTTGATGTCGTGGGTGAGCCTGCTCCCGGTGTGGACCTGAAGCTGATGATCCATCGCAGCAGCGGCGAACGGCTGGAAGTGCCGGTCACCTGCCGCCTCGATACGGCGGAGGAGGTATCCATCTATCAGGCGGGTGGCGTGCTGCAGCGATTTGCCCAGGACTTCCTGGAATCGGCCGCAGCCTGATCCAGCACGGAGAACAGCCAACACCATGAGCCATGCACCGCAGATTCGCATTCCCGCCACGTACATGCGTGGCGGCACCAGCAAGGGTGTATTTTTCCGCCTGCAGGATTTGCCGGAGTCCGCCCGCCAACCCGGGCCGGCACGCGATGCCCTGTTGTTGCGGGTGATCGGCAGCCCCGACCCTTATGGCAAGCATACCGACGGCATGGGTGGCGCCACTTCCAGCACCAGCAAGGTGGTGATTCTGTCCCCAAGCACCAGGCCGGGTTTCGATGTGGATTACCTGTTTGGCCAGGTGGCAATCGACAAGCCGTTTGTCGACTGGAGCGGCAATTGCGGCAACCTGTCAGCCGCGGTGGGTCCGTTTGCGATCAGCGCCGGCCTGGTGGATGCCAGCCGCGTGCCCCCGGACGGCATGGCCGAGGTGCGTATCTGGCAGCAGAACATCGGCAAGGCCATCATCGCCCATGTTCCGGTCACTGATGGTCAACCCCAGGAAACCGGAGATTTTGAACTGGATGGCGTCACGTTTCCGGCCGCAGAGATCCAGCTGGACTTCATGGACCCCGCCGACAGTGGCGAGGGCTCGATGTTTCCCACCGGCAATATCGTCGATGTGTTGGAAGTGCCCGGCGTCGGCAGCCTGCAAGCCACCCTGATCAACGCCGGCATTCCCACCATTTTCCTTAACGCGGCAGACCTGGGTTATACCGGCACAGAACTGCAGGACGCCATCAACAGCGATGCAGAGGCACTGACGCGTTTCGAGACGATCCGGGCGCATGGCTCCCTGGCCATGGGTTTGATCCAGGACCTCTCCGAAGCTGCCGCGCGCCAGCACACGCCCAAGGTCGCCTTTGTCGCGCCGCCCGCCGCCTATACCGCTTCCAGTGGCAAGGAGATTGCGGCCGGGAATATGGATCTGCTGGTCAGGGCCCTGTCGATGGGAAAACTGCATCACGCCATGATGGGGACGGCGGCCGTGGCCATTGCAGCGGCAGCGGCTGTGCCTGGTACGCTGGTCAACCTGGCGGCCGGCGGTGGAGAGCGTGACGCCGTGCGTTTTGGCCATCCTTCGGGAACCCTGAGGGTAGGTGCTGCAGCCGGATTTCGCGATGGCCGATGGTCGGTGACCAAGGCCAGCATGAGCCGCAGTGCGCGCATTCTGATGGAAGGCTGGGTGCGCGTTCCCGTTCCTGAGTGAGAGCACGTATTTCTGACTGGAATCATCCGGCAGGCACGCTGCTCGTTGCCTGCGTCACCCGCCAATTATTGCTGCCGGGTTGGTATGCCGTGTTGCTGCTTCAGCAACTGATGCACTGCGGCGCCCAGCACCTGGTGATCGACTGCTGAATTCTGCCGCAACACATTGGAAACCAGGACCACCAGGTAATCGAGTTTCCTGTCGTCGATCTCCTGCTCGATGATGGCAACCGAGTTCATGTAGTTGATGACATTCCCCTGGTAGGGCAGGCATTCGAACCCCTCTTCGGGCTGGCACCTGAACAACGAGCCGGATTTGAAATACACCGCTGCGTCATTCAGCTCGGGTGATGAGGCATAGCGTATGCGGCGTTCCGTAACATACAGCAGGCGCTTGATCTGGCGGCTGCTCCATTCATCCACCAGTTGGCCCTTTTCCAGTTTCAGCAGAAACTGCATCAGGCTGCGCGCCGAGGCGTAACTGTTGCCGCCGCCGTCGACATTTTTCTTCCCCTGCGCCGTGAAGAAACTGCCCTGGCGCATCTCCTCCAATGGCAATCCGTTCCGCACTTGCGAGTCCCAAAACGCTCGCTGGAACACCCGGGTCAGTTCAGCGCGTGGTGTGTCCCCAAAAAAAGCCCTGATCTGTTCTTCCGGCACGGGATAGGCCCGGCCGAAATGTTCCAGCAACATGGC
>CBFGWJ010000484.1:0-2352 GCA_965652335.1 uncultured Gammaproteobacteria bacterium
CCCATTTGCTGACTTTCCTGTTGGTGGGCTCCGCGGTGGGTTCCGTCTTTGCACTGGTCAGTTTCGCCGCCAGCGCGTTTTCACTGCCGTTCATCGCCAACCGCGAGGTCGACGTGGTCACCGCAATTGTGTCCAGCATCAATGCCGTGATGCGCAACAAGTGGACCATGCTGTGCTGGGCCGGAATCATCGTCATATTCATGGCAGTGGGGCTGTTGACGGCCCTGCTGGGTTTCGTGGTGATCATACCCTGGCTGGCCTATGCCACCTGGCATGGTTACCGTGCGGCACTGGACGTGAGTCATTGGGAAACACTGCCAGTACCAAAGTAAACAGTACTTCCACACAGAAGAAACAGAGAGAGCCAGAATGGCCACAGAAAACACCAGCGCTCAACGCGCCAGCGCCGAGCATCGACCCTCCTCATTGTTGTTCTGGGCGGAAAGCCGGGCGGTCTATGATGCCGCCGGCATGATACCGCTGTTCGCGTTCCAGCACCTGTTGCCGCAAGGCGATGGACATCCGGTGCTGGTTTTGCCGGGCTTCATGGCTGGCGCCCGCACCACGCAACCGCTGCGCAGCCTGTTGCGGCAGATCGGTTACCAGGGCCATTGCTGGAAGCTGGGTTACAACTCCGGCTACAGCCAGCGCCTGCACCAGGGCCTGCGGGCCCGGGTACGGCAACTGGCGGATCGTTACGGGCAGAAAGTCAGCCTGATCGGCTGGAGCCTGGGCGGTGTCTATGCGCGTGAAATCGCGCGCGAGATGCCCGACATTACCCGCCTGGTGATCAGCATGGGCAGCCCGTTCCGGGCGCACCCGCACGCCACCAACGCCCATCGGGTTTTCGACCTGGTGAGTTCCGTGCGTTACCGCGACATGCCGGCAGACATGCTCGAGTGCATACACGAGGCGCCACCGGTTCCGACCACGGCGCTCTATACCCGTGGCGACGGCGTGGTGGCCTGGCAGGGCACGGTGGAGATTTCAGATCGCTGGGATGTCGAAAACATCCATGTGGGCGGGGCGCATTGCGGCCTGGGATTCAATCCACGCTCGGTGCTGGCCATCACCGACCGGCTGGCGCAGGACGAGAACAACTGGCGACCGTTCAAGCCGGGTCCGTTGCTGAAACCGTTGTTCCGCAACTGGTATCCCGACTGGCTGGTACAGGGGCATCACGACCCGCTGAGGGCCTGACTACCTGCTCTTCAATCCCAGCGGTTGGCGGATTCGTCGAACCCGGGATT
Source organism: uncultured Gammaproteobacteria bacterium (assembly GCA_965652335.1). Taxonomy (GTDB): domain Bacteria; phylum Pseudomonadota; class Gammaproteobacteria; order Xanthomonadales; family SZUA-36; genus JAWXBM01. Next base: position 1,251 of record CBFGWJ010000484.1, read on the forward strand.
CTGTTTCCGCACCACGCAGAAGCGCTGGCCGGTGGGCGCCTCCATCACCACCCAGGTTTTGATCTTCGACAGACGTTTGGCCCCCAGGGCTTCCAGCCGGGCCACTTCGGCCGGAATGTCATCGCTTTCAATGTCCAGGTGCACGCGGCTGGGGTGATCCACCCGCTGTACTTCCACATGCAATTCCGTTGGGCGGGCATCGAGGTGTACATAGCCGCTCTCTGCCGGGTTGTCATGCGGGTTGATGGGCATGCCCAGGGCGGCCGACCAGAAGGCCGCAGCTGCATCGAGGTCGTCAGTTTTGCAGTCAATGATGAATCCGGCCAGGCGGCTGCGGTGGGCCATGGGCTACTCCTTGCTATGAGCGCATCGGGTTGTTGGGGTGTTGGGTCCAGTTCAGGTAGGGCTTGCCGGTATCGACCTCGACCATGCTGATGCAGTCCGGCACCGGGCAGACCAGCGCGCACAGGTTGCAGCCCACGCATTCCTCATCGATCACGGTGTAGATGCGCTTGCCGTTTTCCTTGCGATGAGCAATGGCCTGGTGCGAGGCATCCTCGCAGGCGATATGGCACAGCCCGCACTCGATGCATTTCTCCGGGTCGATGTGCGCCAGGGTCTTGTAGTTCAGGTCCAGGTATTGCCAGTCGGTGACGTGTTCGATGGCTTTGCCACGAAAATCTTCCAGGCATTCGTAGCCCTTGTCTTCCATCCAGTTGCTGAGGCCATCACAGAGGTCATCGATGATCCCGAAACCGTGGTGCATGGCGGCGGTGCAGACCTGCACGCTGCCGCAGCCCAGGGCGATGAATTCAGCCGCATCGCGCCAGTGGCTGATGCCGCCGATGCCGGAAATGGGCAGACCACGCGTTTGTTCATCCCGCGCGATTTCCGACACCATCGACAAGGCGATGGGCTTGACCGCCGGGCCGCAATACCCGCCGTGGGTGCCTTTGCCGCCCACCGAAGGTTCCGGTGAGAACGTATCGAGGTTGACGCCGGTGATGGAATTGATTGTGTTGATCAGCGATACGGCATCGGCGCCACCGGCTTTGGCCGCGCGGGCCGGGTAGCGGATATTGGAAATGTTCGGCGTGAGCTT
>CBFGWJ010000485.1:0-2344 GCA_965652335.1 uncultured Gammaproteobacteria bacterium
TTACTACTACCGCCTGGTGAGTGAGAACGGCGCCAGCAACGTGGTTGTAGTTGAGGTGCAGCACCACGCTTTGTCACGGGCGCTTTTCTTCTTCTTACTGGGCGCCGTGCTATTCATCCTGCTGGTCGTCATACTGCTGCACGGCCGCCGCCAGCACGCGCAAGGCTGAGTGCTGCCCATGAACCCGGTACTTTCACCCAGCACTGCCGCCGTCATCCTGCTCGTTTTCGGAGTCTTCTGGGTGGGCTTCGGCTACTGGCTGGGGCGCAACAACAAAACACTGGCGGATTTCATGCTGGCCGGCCGCAACGTGGGGCTGGCGCTGGCAACGGCCACTGCGATGGCCACCTGGGTGACCAGCAACACCACCATGACGGCGCCGCAGCTCACTTACCAGCTCGGCATTGGCGGGATGGTGGGCTACTCGCTGGGCGCGGTGGGCCTGTTGCTGTTCGCGCCGCTGGCCACGCGCATCAAGGCCCTGTTGCCCAACGGCTATACCTCGGGTGATTTCATCCGCCTGCGTTATGGCGTCTTTGCCTGGCGTGTTTTCCTGGTCATCTCATTCCTGTATGCGCTGGGTTGGCTGGTCAGCCTGGGGATGGCAGGCGGCATCCTGGTGAATGCGCTCAGCGGCATCGACTACCGGGTTGGCATGACGGTCATACTGGTTGTCTGCGTGGGCTACACGCTGATGGGCGGCCTCAGGGCTGTCATCGCAACCGACTTCATCCAGACCCTGATCATCGTCATCGGCGTGGCCGTGGTTGCCTGGCTGGTTATCGACCGGATCGGCATCGAGACTTTGCACACCTCGGTGGCCGAGCGACGCCCGATGCTGCTCAACCTGCTGTTCCCCGCCTCCATCATGTTCCTGTTCAACAACCTGTTTTTCGGAGTTGGCGAGATCTTCCACTCCAATGTGTGGTGGTCCCGCGCATTCGCCTTCGGCAAGGGCGTGGGTGGCAAGGCCTATGTCATCGCCGCCCTGATGTGGCTGCCGATACCCATCGTCGCCGGCTTCGTGGCGCTGGCCGCGCCCGCCCTGGGCCTGACCGTGCCCGCCGCCGACATGGTGGGCCCGCTGGTGGCGGGTGAAATCATGGGCACGCTGGGTGGCATCCTGGTGTTCATCGTGGTGTTCTCGGCGCTCGCATCCAGCCTCGATTCCCTGCTGGCCGCGACCGCCGACCTGGTCACTCAGGACATCTACCGCGGCCACATCAACCCCGGCGCCAGCGACGCGCAATGCCATCGGGCCGGCAAGTGGATCATCATCGGCCTGGGTGTTGCCACCTGGCTGCTGTGCTATCCGCGCATCAGCACGCTGGCCTCATTGCTGTACTTCACCGGCGCGTTCGTGGCCAGCGCGATCTGGCCCATCGTGTTCGGGCTGTACTACCGCAAGACCACCGCCCTGGCCGCCAGCCTGAGCATGATCGCCGGCAGCACGCTGGGGCTGATCGCCTATTTCACCATCGGGTTTTATGTCGCGGCGCTGGTCTCGAGCGCCGTATCCCTGGCCGTTATCGTGGCCCTCTCGTTTTCCAGCAAGAATGAATTCGACCTTCAACAACTGGCGAATACAGGCAACGAACCATGAGCAATTCCATCCTGTTGATTTCACCCAATGCCTTTGGACTCCTGATATGGGTTGCCTTGATCGCAACCTCACTGACCCCATGCATATTGCTGGGGCTTCTCTATCGTGACAAAAGGAACCGCAAGCTATGGTAGGCCTACCGGATGTAACCTTCGAACGCACTGTGCCGGATACGTATGGCAATGCGCATCCCAAGGAACTGTTGCGGCAGATCGATGAAAACGTGGATTACCTGCTGCCGCTTTCCAACCAGCACATACTGTCCATCGACCAGTTCAGCAAGGACACGCTGCTGCAACTGTTCCGGCTGGCGGCCAAGTATGAAGCCAATCCCAGCCGCTTCAGCACGCCGCTGCAGGAAAAGGTTCTGATCAGTGCGTTCTATGAACCCAGCACGCGCACGCGGCTTTCGTTTGAGAGCGCCTGGCAACGTCTGGGCGGTGGCGTGGTATCCATCACCGACCGGGCCACCACCGGCATCGCCAAGGGCGAATCGCTGGCGGATATCGGGGAGATGTTCAACAACTACGGCGACTGCGTAGTGCTGCGGGATGTGCGCAAGGAATCGCCGTTTGAGATGGCGTCCTCGCTGCATATTCCCATCATCAATGCGGGCAACGGCATCGACGAACATCCCACCCAGGCCCTGGCCGATATCTACACCATCTTCAAATGGCGCCCTTCCCTGGTGAACCAGGACCAGAGCGGCGAGCCGCCGCTCAAGATCGGCATCATCGGCAT
>CBFGWJ010000486.1:0-2337 GCA_965652335.1 uncultured Gammaproteobacteria bacterium
TTGCAGCAGGAATATTCCTATCATCAGGAAGCTGACGGAGAGTTTGAACGCCGTGGCAAATACCAAACCCAGCCACGCGCCTATGCCGGCTTTGCCGGAAGCGTGCCAGGTATTGCCGCCACTGAGCTCTCCGATCACGGCGCCCAGAAACGGCCCCAGTATGATACCGGCCAGGCCGAAGAAAATTCCCACGATGGCGCCGATGGTGGCGCCCCAGAAAGCACGAACGCCGGCGCCGGCATAACGGGCGCCGAATGCGCTGGCCAGGAAATCCACCAGTTGGGCCACGATGGTCAGGACGGCAAAAATGCCGATGGTGGCCCAGCCCATGGTACTGAAATCAGTAATCCAGCCGCCGAGCAACAATCCGGCGAATACCAGCGGAACTCCGGGCAAGGCAGGCAGCACGGTACCGGCCAGGCCGGCCAGTACCAGCAGGGTGACCAGCAGCCACCACAAGACTCCCCAATCCATCAGGCTGTCTCAGCCCGCTGGATAATCAGAACAGGGCAGCGATTTTGCCAAGCAGTGCGGTAGCCTGGTCGCGGTCACGGTTGCTGAGGGCGTCGAAGCGGCCTTTCAGCGCGGTGATGTAGCGCGGATACTCCCGCTTGAACACCGCTTTGCCTTCCTTGGTGAGGTCGACGATGATGCGGCGGCCGTCATCGCTGTCGCCCCAGCGCTGTACCAGGCCTTTTTCTTCCAGGCGGTCGATCACGCCGGTCAGCGTACCTTTGGTGATCAGGGTCCGGTCGGTGATTTCGCTGCAGGTCATGCCGTCGGTATTGCCCAGGCAGAAAATCACCTTGGCCTGCGGGGCAGTCAACTCAGAACCTGAAAGACGGTGAATTTCGGCATCATAAAGGGAAAACAGCTGGTGGGCGCGCGCCAGTTCGTTCATCAGGGGGATGAAGGCTTGCTCGGACGCGTTGCTTGCGGTAATTCGACTCATTTTCGGAACCTCTGAAAGTAAATACTAATCGGTACTATTATAGTGTCTGGAAGAACACAACTCAAGGCACGCCAACCAATCAATCCTGAACTCTGGCGCGCGATTGCTTGATCTGGGAACGCCGCGACTTGTTGGTCAACCGCCGCTCCTTGGCTGCCTGGCTCGGGCGGGTTGGTATCCGCTTGCGATGCCGTTGCGTGGCCGAACGGATCAACTCGGTCAGCCTCTCAATGGCGTCCCGCTCATTCTTTTCCCTGCTGCGGAAACGCTGCGCCTTGATAACGATCACACCGTCCGAACTGAGGCGGCGGTCTGATATGGCCAGCAGCCGGGCCTTGCAATCCTCCGGCAGTGAAGAAGCGGCCACATCAAAACGCAAATGTATCGCTGACGAAACCTTGTTGACGTTTTGCCCGCCCGCGCCCTGTGCACGGATAGCTTCTAGTTGGACCTCATCCTCCGGAATTTCAAGGCCTGGCCGAATGGTTAACATGTCATTTCTGTGAAAATGTCGAATCTGGTAGCGACCAGCCGGGCCGATGCGAGCGTTCAGACCGGCCAGGCGGTGAAAAGTTCAGTTATCGAAGACGGTTGGTAATAGTTCAGACGTAAAAGTACAGATCAGTCTCAAGCTGTGGCTGCGCGTCGCGCCAAAGGCAGTTTCATTTCAAGGTATTGCAGCATGCCCTGGGCAGCTTCACGGGCGTCGGCGATGGCTGTTACTACCAAGTCAGAGCCCCGTACCATGTCGCCGGCGGCGAAAATAGCCGGATTGCTGGTTTGACCGGGTAACGCGGAAGCGCCCGCGGTAATCCTGACCCGGCCGGACGTTTCCGTGTCAACCTGCAGCGCGGTCAGCCAGTCGGGCGGGCTTGGGCGGTAACCGAAGGCGAAAATGACCGCGCTGGCGGGCAGCACCTGCTCACTGCCGGTCACCACTTGCGGCTTGGCCCTGCCACCCTGTTCGTCCCGGACCAGTTCGGTTCGAACAACCTGCAGGCCGGATAGCTTTCCCTGGTTGTGCTGCAAAGCCACCGGCAGGGTGTTGAACTCAAAATTCACGCCCTCCTTCATGGCGTGATCCACTTCACGCTGCGAGCCCGGCATGTTGTCGCGATCCCGCCGGTAAACACAACTCACGGATTTTGCACCCTGGCGGATGGCTGTACGCACGCAGTCCATGGCGGTGTCGCCGCCGCCCAGAACCAGTACATCTTCGCCGCGCAGGTTCACATGGGGGTAACCCGGCATTTCCAGGCCGTACATATGGGCAGTCTGGCCTATGAGATAGGGCAAGGCCGGCACGATACCGCCCTGGTCCATTCCGGGCAATTCCGCTTCAACCGGCGTATAGGTTCCAGTGCCGAAAAACAGCGCATCGTGCA
>CBFGWJ010000487.1:0-2337 GCA_965652335.1 uncultured Gammaproteobacteria bacterium
GGCGCAGGCTGGTGAGGTCGCGCGGCCGCGCCGAGCGCAACGCCACGCGCGACAGGATGCGCTCCACATCACCCACGCCGCGCAGCTGGTCTCGCAAGGCGGCATACGACATGCTGGCGGTCAATCCGGCCACGCATTCATGCCGCAAAGCGGCTGCCTGCTGCGAGCGCAGCGGGTTCACCAGCCAGCGTCGCAACTGGCGGCCGCCCATGGCCGTGACCGAACTGTCCATGATGCCGAGCAGGGATTCCTCCAAACGGCCGCTCAGGCTTGCATCCACTTCCAGGTTGCGGCGGCTGTTGGCGTCGAGATGGATGAATTCATCCGCCAGTTCGAGGTGAATGCCACGCAGATGGGGCAGGGCGGTTTTTTGCGTCTGCCGCAGATAGTCCAGCAGCGCGCCCGCGGCGCCGACGGCTGCCGGCAGGTCTTCGATGCCAAACCCGCGCAGATCAGCCGTGCCGAACTGCTCGTTCAGCAACGCTGCGGACTGGCGTGGTTCGAATCGCCAGGGCGCCTGCCAGCGCACGATTTTCTGCGCAGCCTGACCGGGCACGGTGCCTTCGGCCGCCAGCAACTCGGCCGGTTTGAGGCGTTGCAGCAAGGCGGCAAGGTCGGCTTCATGGTGCACTTGCCGCACGGTAAAGCGACCTGAAGCCAGGTCCAGCCAGGCCAGCGCCTGCTGTTTGCCGGCCTGGGCATAAGCTGCCAGCAGGCTTTCCTGGCGCGACTCCAGCAGGGCGTCCTCGGTCAGTGTTCCAGGCGTGACGATACGCACCACCTGCCGTTCAACCAGCCCTTTGCCGGGCGTGGGTTCGGAAGTCTGTTCGCAGATCGCCGCCGATTCACCCAGCCGCACCAGGCGCGAGAGATAGTTGTCCAGCGCGTGGTAGGGAACGCCTGCCATGGGGATTGGTTGCCCGGCAGACTCGCCGCGGCTGGTCAGCGTGATATCCAGCAACCGCGCGGCTTTGCGGGCATCGTCATAAAACAGCTCGTAGAAATCCCCCATGCGGAACAGCAGCAGCACATCGGTATGTTCAGCCTTGATGCTGAGGTATTGCTGCATCAAAGGAGTGTGCTGGGAAATGGATTCGCTGGCGCTGGCAGACATCGGCCGCAGTTTATCCTAAGCTGTGCGGAGCATGAAGCGGGCGAATGACCCCGGGTGGAATTTGCGCGGTTGAAGCGGCCGGGCGGGAACGCCAGAACGCATTACCACCGGGACACACCAACACCAGCAGGAACATGGCTTGAACAATTCACTGGAAGAAGAAATCGCATCCTGCGCGGTGCAGGTCGCGGCTGCACTGCAGGCGCGCGGCTGGTTATTGGCCTGCGCCGAGTCATGCACTGGGGGCTGGATCAGCAAGTGCTGCACCGACCTGGCCGGCAGCTCAGCCTGGTTTGACCGCAGCTACGTGGCTTACAGCTATCCCGCCAAGACGGAAATGCTGGGAGTTACCGAACAGCGCCTGTTGCAATTTGGCGCCGTGAGCGCCGAGATTGCAGCTGACCTGGCCGAAGGTGCCCGTGCGCGTTCCAGCGTACAGGCGGCCCTGGCAGTGACCGGAGTGGCCGGGCCCGGAGGTGGCACCGAAACCAAGCCGGTCGGCACTGTATGGTTTGCCTGGGCGCTTGAAGGCCGTGCTACAGAAACCCAGCAGCAGCAGTTTTCAGGCGACCGGGTGGCGGTAAGGCAGCAAACGGTGTTGCACGCTTTGCGGGGATTGCTGCAGAGGTTGCAGTAGCCCTGGTCGTAATAGCCAGTCTTTGAGTTATCGCGATTTGAGAACGGACGCGTCTAGACTGCTCTCCATGCCCGGAATCGTGGCAGACAAGTGCCGCATTTGAGCAAAAGTACTTCGGGAATGTAGGAATTTTGCTTTTCCTGTAATGGCACGGCTGAAGCGCAATTGGCCCTATGCCATAATGGCCCGAAAATGCATCCAGCAACAAACCTGGGAAGCAACTTCAACAACGGAGAGGATACGTGGACGACAACAGAAAACAGGCCCTGACTGCGGCCCTGACACAGATTGAACGGCAGTTTGGCAAAGGCGCCATCATGCGCATGGGGGATGGCACCGCGGCCGATGTGCAGGTGATTTCCACCGGCTCGATCACGCTGGACCAGGCGCTTGGAATCGGCGGCTTGCCACGTGGCCGCGTGATCGAGATCTACGGCCCCGAATCCAGCGGCAAAACCACGCTGACCTTGCAGGTGATTGCCGAATGCCAGAAACTCGGCGGCACAGCGGCGTTTGTGGATGCCGAACACGCGTTGGACCCGCAGTACGCCGAAAAACTGGGCGTGAACGTTGAAGACCTGCTGGT
>CBFGWJ010000488.1:0-2328 GCA_965652335.1 uncultured Gammaproteobacteria bacterium
GCTACACCTCACTCGCTCCGCCTTGCCAGCCGAAAAAATGGCCGCCGGCAGCGATTATTCAAGCAGTGTGAACAGGCCCTATTGGCCACATCGTGAATCCGCGCCGTCTCGCAGACTGGCCGACCCGCAGCCCAAAGGCCACGCCTGTGCTATCAACCTGTGCTGCCGGACTGTACTGAAGGACTGTGGTGACGGCCTGCGCCGCCGATATGTTTTGGCAATAGGCCTTTGCTATGCTTACCGGCGAATCACCTGCCGCTGACCGGGAAAAACTCCATGGCCACAACTGCTCCTGCCCTGATGAAACGTCTCGCCCCTGTGGCACTGCTGCCGATCCTGCTGGCAACTTTGCTCGCCGCGCCTTCGGCGTTTGCTCAGAGGACCGCCAAACCCGTACTGCATGGCAAGCACTGGGTAGCGGTTACCGGCAAGCCGCTGGCCGCCACCGCCGGAGCCATGATGTTCGCCCAGGGCGGCAACGCCATCGACGCCGCCTGCGCCATGCTGGGCGCCACCTCCACCATGTGGGATACGCTGGGCTGGGGCGGTGAAACGCAGGCGCTGATCTACAACCCGCACACCGGCGAGATCAAGGGCATCAACGCGCTGGGCGTGGCGCCCACCGGCGCAACCCCCGAGTTCTTCAAGCAGCAGGGCATGTTGTATCCGCCCGAATACGGGCCGTTATCGGCCGTCACCCCGGGCACGCCTGGCGGCCTGATGGTGATGCTGGCCGAGTACGGCAAACTCAGCCTGGCCCAGGTGCTGGCGCCCTCCATCCAGATGGCACAGGGTTATCCGATCGAGGCCGTGCAGGCCGACAACATCGAAAACCGCCGCGAAATCCTCAGCCAGTGGCCGGATTCCAAACGGGTGTTCCTGCCGCACCTGGATGAGGACAATCCGGAACAGCGCGCCGCGCCGGTGGGTGGAGAGATATTCAGCCAGCCCGACCTGGCCGTCACGCTGCAGAAACTGGTGGACGCCGAAGCCGAGGCGCTGGCCAACGGCCGCACGCGCAAGGAGGCCATTTATGCCGCCTACAACCGCTTCTACCGTGGTGACATCGCGGCGGAAATCGTCAGCAGCACCCAACAACAGGGCGGCCTGTTCACGCTGGAAGACCTGGCCAACTGGCAGGTGAAAATCGAACAACCCGTAACCACACATTACAAGGGCATCGATGTCTACAAGCTCACCACCTGGACCCAGGGCCCGGCCATGCTGCAGGCGCTGAACATCCTGGAGGAGATCGATCTCAAGGCGATGGGCTACAACAGCACCCGCTACATCCACACGCTCTACCAGACCATGAACCTGGCTTTTGCGGATCGCGATTTTTATTACGGCGACCCGGATTTTCCGCCCGAGTCGCCGATTGCAGGCCTGCTCTCCAAGAAATATGCCGCCTTGCGTCGCACCCAGATCAACTGGAACGGCAACGACCCGGATGTAAAACCGGGCAATCCCTATGCGTTCCAGAAAGGCAAGAACCCCTTCCTCGACCTGCTGGAAAACTGGAGCACGGTTCCACCTGCCGCCGAAGCGCAGGGCGTGGATGGCTTTCAACAGGCGGGCGTATTCAGCCGCGATGAGGCTTTCACCGCCGGAACCACATCCATCCAGGCGGCTGATGCGGAAGGTTGGGTGATTTCGGTGACGCCCAGCGGCGGCTGGATTCCAGCCTTCATCGCCGGTAATTCCGGCATCGGACTGAGCCAGCGCATGCAGAGCTTCGTGCTGGATGCGGCGCTGAACCCCTACAACGTGGTGGAACCGGGCAAACGGCCGCGAGTAACGCTGACCCCCAGCCTGGCGCTGCGGAACGGCAAGCCACTGATCGCCTTCTCGGTGCAGGGCGGTGATACGCAGGACCAGAACCTGTTGCAGTTTTTCCTCAACATGGTCGAGTGGGGCATGAACGTGCAGCAGGCTGTTGAAGCCCGCAACATCACCAGCTACCAGATGCAGAGTTCCTTTGGCGCCCACGTATCGGAACCCGGGCGGCTGGAAGTATCAGCCAGCCTGCCGGAATTTACCCGAAAGGAACTGGAGCGCATGGGCTACAAGGTGGAAGTGGTGGAGCGCACCTACAGCCCCATCACCGCCATCTGGTTTGACGCCGAGCACGGCACCATGTGGGGCGGCGCCAGCGATTACGGCGACGATTACGGCATCGCCTGGTAGGTGAGGGGTTAAGTGAGGGGTCGGGGTCAAGTGCCAGAGTCATTCCTGGTTCGATTGAAAAACCCAGAACGCTACTCTGGCACTTGACCCCAACCCCGGCACACCGATGTCCGCGCGAAAGCCCACCCGAAAGCCGCATTC
>CBFGWJ010000489.1:0-2320 GCA_965652335.1 uncultured Gammaproteobacteria bacterium
CGGCGCCAGGTGGTGGGGGCCGATGCGCCCATCACCACTCCGTTCGGCGACCGGCTGATGGTGTATGCCGATTACACGGCATCGGGCCGTTGCCTGGGTTTTGTCGAACGCTACCTGCAGCATTTGCAGCGCATCTATGCCAACACGCACACCGAGGACGACATCAGCGGCCGTTCCATGACTCATCTGCTGGAGGCGGCTGAAAGCGCCATCAAGCGCTCGGTCAATGCCGGGCCGGGTGGACGTATCATTCCGGTGGGCAGCGGCGCCACCGGCGCGATTGACAAGTTCCAGCAGATCATCGGCGTGATGATTCCTCCCGCCACCCGCCTGAACCTGTGCCATTTGATGGACGCGGCGTTGGGCGAACAGGCGCGCGAAGGCTTCCAGCGGTACGTGGCAGAACACCAGCCGGTGGTATTTGTCGGGCCTTACGAACACCATTCCAACGAGATTTCCTGGCGGCAGGGGCTGGCCACCGTGATCGAGACCCGCCTCGCAGCCGACGGTTCCATAGACCTCGAACACCTGGAAACCCTGTTGCGCGACCCGGCTTACCGGGGCCGCATGCGCATCGGCTCGTTTTCGGCGGCCTCCAACGTCACCGGCATGCGTTCGCCGGTGCATGAGATCGCCGCGCTGCTGCATCGCTTTGACGCGCTGGCCTGTTTCGACTTTGCCGCCAGCGCACCTTACGTTGATATCGACATGAACCCGGACGCGGGACGCGTTGAAGGTGACGCCTCGCTGGATGCCGTGTTCATCTCGCCGCACAAATTCCTCGGCGGCCCGGGTTCCGCCGGCGTGCTGGTATTCAATGAACGCCTGTATCACTCCGAGTTGCCGCCCAGTGTCTCGGCCGGAGGCACAGTGGACTACGTGGGACCTGACAGCCAGGATTTCATTCGCGACATCGAGGAGCGTGAGAAGGCGGGCACGCCGGGGGTGCTGCAGATTCTCAAGGCCGGCCTGGCCTTTGAGATCAAGGATGCCGTAGGCGTCGGAGCCATCGAACATCGCGAGCACAACCTGTTGCACCGCGTGTTTGAGCGCTGGAAAGAGAACTCCGCAATCGAGATTCTCGGCAACCCCGACCCCGGTCGCCGCATCGGCATTGTGTCGTTCAACCTGCGCGACGCGGGTGGCAAGTACCTGCATCCGAAGTTCGTCACCACCCTGCTGAATGACCTGTTCGGCATCCAGTCCCGCGCCGGTTGTTCCTGCGCAGGGCCTTATGGACACCGTTTGCTGGGCATCGATCACGATACCTCCGAGCAATACCGCGACTGGATCCGCAAGGGCTATTCCGGCATCAAGCCGGGCTGGTGCCGCATCAGCCTGCATTTCGCGATGGATGATTGCGAGGTCGATTACATCATCGATGCGGTGGAATTCGTGGCTGATAGCGGGCACAACTTCCTGCCGCTGTACGATTTCGACCTGCACACCGGCGCCTGGACCCACAAGCAGGACTGCGTTTGCCTGGAGCCTTTCTCGCTGGCCGCGGCTCTGGATTGCTGCGGGCCGGTGCCCACCGCGCTGGATGCGGATGAACGCGCGCTGCGGTATGCCTCCTACCTGGAGCAAGCCGCAAAGCTGGCAGTCGAGCTGGAGGGCAAGGGTGGGGACGGGATGGAAATGCCGCTCGAAGCCGCACTGGACCGGCTGAGGTTCTTTACGGTGCCCAACGCCTGCGCACCCGACGCGGAACGATAACCCCGAGCAACGGCAATCCCGGCTGCCGATGTTCAAGCTGTGTTGATTAGCCCGGGCGCTGGCGGCGTGTCCGCCGCCAGGCCGGATGACCTTTGTATTAACCCTTCGGCAGCAAGTACCCGCCAGGATTATCCTGCCGAAGCGATCTGGCTGGGTTTCATCCAGCAGGCATGAAAGCCTGAAGGAATCCGGTGCGGAATGTGTACGCGCGCAACCGGGCCCTGGTTCATGTCCAGCGCATCAAAGACCTGCAGTTGCTGGTCGCGCGTGCGGTCATTCCACACTAACGTCACCACGTAGCCATGGTCTTCGCTTTTCTGGTTGTCGGCCGGGGCGAACCACGGCTCGCTGTACCAGCAGGCGTCCGCGTCATCAGTCCACGCGCCCACGCACGTACCGGTGTCGGTGTTGTATTTGCGCAGGCCGGTCCAGCGCAGGATGGCCGGGTCGTGGTCCACCAGGTAGCCCCACCGGGTCTTGCGTCCCGTGCGGGCCGCGTCGTAGCCGGGGAATTCCACATTCAGGTCCGGATCCAGGCACTCTTCAATAGCTTCACCCGTTTTCAGGTTCATGCGGTAACGCCACAGCCTGGCATTCATCACCA
>CBFGWJ010000490.1:0-2310 GCA_965652335.1 uncultured Gammaproteobacteria bacterium
CACTGGAAACCCGCGCCGACTGAAACCGGAGAAAACTCGCCTTGTCGAGGACATATGCTACAACCGGATGCGGAATGTCCGCTGGTGATGCCCCCGTGGCTGTGATCTAATTCGCGCCATGTACCAACCACTGGTCGCCTTCATTGGCCTGCGCTACCTGCGCGCCAAGCGAAGCAATCACTTCATCTCCTTCATCTCGCTGATTTCCATGTTGGGAATCGCGCTGGGCGTGACTACGCTCATCACGGTCATTTCGGTAATGAACGGGTTTGAAAAGGAATTGCGCAGCCGCATCCTGGGCGCCATCGCCCATGCCACCATCCAGCCGGTTGGCGGATTCATCGATGACTGGCATTCCCTGATCGAACAGGCAGAAACCAACCCGGCGGTGCTGGGCGCGGCTCCCTATATCGAGGAAGGGGTGTGGCTGCAGGGCAATGAATCGTCCGGCGCCATCCTGCGCGGCATCGACCCGGAGTTTGAAGCGCGTGTTTCAGAAGTTCAGGACAAGATGATCGCCGGGCAGCTGCAGGACTTGCGGCCAGGTGAATACGGCATTGTCCTGGGCATCAGCCTGGCCTCGAGGTTGCGAGTGGGCCCGGGCGACCGGGTCACGATGATTGCTCCACGGCTCAAGGCAACGCCCGTGGGGGCCAGCCCGCTGATGCGCCGCTTTACCGTAGTCGGGGCGTTTGAATTCGGCGAATACGAGAACGACTCGGCGCTTGCGCTGGTGCATATCGCCGACGCTGCCCGGCTGTTGCGCCTGCCTGAGGGAACCGTGGGCGGCATACGCCTGAAGCTGGATGACATGGACCAGTCGTGGCGGGTGGCGCGGGAGATTTCCGCCGAACTTCCGGGACAGTATTTCGTGCGCGACTGGACCCAGGAGCGCGGCAACCTGTTCCAGGCGGTGCGCACCGAAAAGACCGTGATGTGGGTGATCCTGTCCCTGATTATCGCCGTTGCCGCTTTCAACATCATCTCCATGCTGGTGATGGTGGTCACCGACAAGCAGTCCGACATCGCCATCCTGAAAACCATGGGTGCGCGCCCGGGAACCATCCTGCGCATCTTCGTGATCCAGGGCAGCCTGATCGGCGTGATCGGCACGGCCCTGGGCGTGGTGGGCGGCATTCTGCTCGCACTGAACATCCACTCGGTGGTGCCTTTCCTCGAGCACCTGATCGGCTTCAGCCTGTTCCCCTCGGACATTTACTACATCAGCGAACTGCCATCGGAGTTGCGTTCGGCCGATGTCATCAAGTTCGCGGCCATGACGCTCGGCATGTCACTGCTGTCCACGCTGTACCCGTCCTGGCGCGCCGCCAAGACGCATCCGGCCGAGGCCCTGCGCTATGAGTAGCAACCCACCAGCCAACTCGCGGGCAGGGCACGCCGGAAACGCAGGGCCACCAGTGCTTGAGGCGCGCAATATCTCCAAAACATTTCGCCAGGGCAGCAAACGCATCGAAGTACTGGCCAGGATCGACCTGAAGCTGGAAGCGGGGCAGTCACTGGCGATTGTCGGCGCATCCGGCGCAGGCAAGAGCACGCTGTTGCACATCCTCGGCGGCCTGGACGAACCGGATGAAGGCGAAGTGCTGGTTGAAGGCCTGTCGCTGTGGCAGCAACCGGAAGTAAAGCGCGGCGAAATCCGCAACCGCACCATGGGTTTTGTCTACCAGTTCCATCACCTGCTGCCTGAATTCACAGCGCTGGAAAATGTCGCCATGCCGCTGCTGATACGGGGCACGCCGGTGCGCGAAGCCCGCCAGGCGGCAACCGAATTGCTGCAACGCGTTGGCCTGGGCGAGCGGCTGAACCACAAACCCGGTGAACTGTCGGGTGGTGAGCGGCAGCGTGCCGCTGCGGCGCGGGCCCTGGTAGGACGCCCGCGGGTGTTGTTGGGCGATGAACCCACCGGCAACCTGGATGAACGCACGGCGCAACAGGTGTATGGCCTGTTGCTGGAACTGAACCGGGAACTGGCAACCAGCCTGCTGCTGGTGACCCATGACACGGCACTGGCTTCCCGGATGGACCAGAAGCTGGAACTTCGCCTGGGCAGCCTGCACCCGCTGGGCTGACCATGAGCCGGGCGGGGCCGGGCTGTCCTGCCGCATTCATCGGCGGGGCCACTCTGGCTTATGCCTGGTTCTTCCTGCAATGGCCTGCGTGGCTGCTCATCCCGTTTTTCGCCCCTGTTGTCCTGCTGATGCTCACCGGCCGGTCCGCCATCGCCATGGCCGCTGGTGGCGGGCTGCTGTGGGTGGCATTGGCGCTGCATCACCAGCTGAATGATCGCTT
>CBFGWJ010000491.1:0-2309 GCA_965652335.1 uncultured Gammaproteobacteria bacterium
TCAACCAGTTTCGGGTGATGGACCCAATGCACTACTCATCCAGCGCGGGCTGGAATGGCGTGTTGCCGGGTATGATGCCGACAGGATCAGGTGATGCCGTGGCCAGTGGCGTGGATCTGAATTTCCAGGTCGGCTTTACTACCGATGACTCCGGAACCGTGCAGTTGGGCCTGGCATTGACCCGAGTGTACGACGCCAAGCTCAATGGCCTGAACGGTGAATTCTTCACGCCGCTTGCCTGGAATGAGGCAGAGCCTTTCAGCGCCGCCGCCGTTGGAATCGAGTGGCAGCGGGGTGCTTTCAGCAGTGGCATCCGTGGTTATTATCGCGAACAGGTCGACTTCCTGGACCGGCAAAGTCTGGACAGCATCGGCACCTTTGATGTTCACTTCACCTGGCGCGCGCCCTGGAATGCCAACTTTTCCATCGGGGCCAGCAATGTACTCGGCGCCGGCGTGGAAGACCTCAACGCGGCCGACAAGCCGGTCAGCTCAGACCGCTTTGAATCGATTTACGGGCGTATTCCCTACGTCCGTTACCAGCAGGATCTCTGACGCTCCACTTTCGGTGCGGCCGTTCTGCCCCCTTGCCTTGCCCGCGCAGGTCAGCCCGCAATGTCTGCCTGCAGCGCCTGCCCTGATCTACAATAGCGGAATTCTCACTTGTCCCGGCTTACACCACGCCAGGCCAGCAGGAGTTCCGTCTTGACCGACCTCAACCACTACATTCGCAGTTACGAACGGGCATTTTCCGCGGATTTCTGCCAACACGTGGTCAACCTGTTTGAACGCGACCAGGCCCGGCAGCAGCGCAATGGCGCCACCATCCGTTCCGGGCTGGCGGAAAGCAGCTGGTTGGAAATGGATCTGAGCCAGTGCACGGAATTCAATTTTCGCAATGTGGTGCTCAACTGCCTGCGTCACTACAAGTCAGTCTATGAACGGGATTGCGGCATCCGGCCTCCCTTGCCGGAACCCACCGACCTTGCTCCCCTCATCGTCAAGCGTTATGACCCTGGCGGTAACGACCGTTTCCAGCCTCACTACGATGCCATCGGGCCGGTGGCGAACCGTTACATGGTGTTCCTGTGGTACCTCAATGACGTTGCTGAGGGCGGCGAAACCGAGTTTGTCGACCTCGGTGTGAAATCCCACGCCACAACGGGCAAGCTGCTGATGTTTCCTCCCTATTGGATGTACCGGCATGCAGGACTGCCACCGGTCTCCAACCCCAAGTACATCCTCAGCACCTACCCGCTTTGGTAGCTTCACCGGACCGTTTCAGTTGACGAACCTGCAGTCACAATTGCAGCAGGCGGCGCTGCACCTGCAGCGGGGAGAAAACCAAGCCTGCCGGGACATCTGTTCCCGGCTGCTGCAGCAAAGCCCGAACCTGTTGGCGGCTTTCAACCTCCGCGGGCTGGCACTGGCACAGGAGAGGAAGTATTCCGACGCCATCAAGGACCTGGCCCGGGTCTGGCCGGTTCAAGCCCGGAACTGCCAGGCTGCCTTATGGCTGGGACGCTGTTACCGCCTGGTGGGCGAATACGCACTGGCGCTGGAACCCTTGCGGGCCGCTGCGTCGGAAATCGCCCTTGAGGCTGAAGCCCGTTATGAGCTGGCGCAATGCCTGGTCCGTTTGCGCCAAACCCCGGAAGCCATCGAACAGTATGAAGCCATACTCAGGCAGAAACCGCGGCATGCGAACGCCGCGGCCAACCTGGCTTTCCTGCTGGAGCGGTCCAATCGACTGGATGAGGCAGAGGCCATGGCGGCACAGGCTTTGCAGGACGATGCCAACAATTTCCTGGCGCGGCTGACGCTCGGCACTGTGCAGCGGCGCCATGGACTGCATGAACAGGCGCTGGAGCAGTTCGAAAAGTGCCTGCAGTTGCCGCTTTCCGTCATGAACCGGAGCATCACGCTGAACCAGGTGGGCCAATGCCTGTTGGCCAGGCACGAACATGCCCAAGCGTTCCGGCACTTTGAGCAGGCCAACACCCTGCTGGTGAAAAACCACCCGCACGCCATTCCCGCCCACGATGGCAGCTATGGCCTGGGCACTATCGTCCGGCTGGGAGAATGGCTGCGCCGGAACCCACCGGCAGGCTGGACCAGCCCGGTCAAAAAACCTGACAGCTCATCACTGGTGTTTGTGGTGGGTTTTCCCCGTTCCGGGACCACACTGCTGGACCAGGCCCTGTCCGCTCACCCGCAGATCGAGGTGCTGGAGGAGTTCGAACTTTTGGACCAGGCGCGACGCGACTGGGTGGACGGAGATGGCCTGGAGCGGCTTCCGGGCATGAATCC
>CBFGWJ010000492.1:0-2308 GCA_965652335.1 uncultured Gammaproteobacteria bacterium
GATGCGGCTTTGCTGCAGGTTGTAGGCAGTCATGTCCACCAGCTGGACCTGGCTTACATCGATGGGTTCACCGCAATACGGATAGTTATTCCTGCTGTCGAACATCGAACAGGAGCCCATTGCCAGGCTGCCTGTTGCCAAAAGAATCGAAAGTCGCCGCTTGTTCATTAATGGTGCCCGAGGCCAGCCTCAATGGTGACAACGCTATCATAGCCGAAGCCCGGATTGCTGCTGCAGTTCCGGGTTGAACGGCATTTTCCTAAGGTTTTGCCAGCCGCGCCGACAGCACTCCAGCCAGCTGCGGTGTGGCCTTGCCGGTTACCGGCATGTTGTTTTCCGCCTGGAACTGGGAAATCGCAATGCTGGTTTGTAACGATTCCTTGCCATCAGTATTGCCCGGGTCGTAGCCCAGCGCCTTCAGCTGCCGCTGCACCATCTGGGTGGTGTTGTCCGAATAGTAGGGATCCGCCGCGGTTTTCGCGGCAGCCTTGGGTTGGGCAGCAGAACCGGCCGCTGCCGCTCCCGTGGGGGCCGCCGCAGGAGCAGCCTTCTGGCCACCCATCAGTTTGTCGAGGCCCATGCCTTCCATCATCTTGCGCTGTTCCGGAGTCAGGTTCTTGAATGCCTCGTCCATCTGCTTCTGCATGTCCGACATGGCTGCGGCCGTTTCGCTGTCTCCGGATTGCCCCATGGCCTGGTTGATCTGTTCGTTGACGTCGGTGATGGGCATGCCCGGAGGCAGGAAATCCTGCCCGCACCAGTCATCCGGCAGTTTAACGCGCCGCACGGTATACACTTCCATGGTGCTGCGCCCGCCCGCCATGCTCATGCCGGCTACTTTGGACTCCACCGTTTGATCCATTTTCAGCGGCATGCCGTTTTCCAGCATCACCACCAGGTTGCTGATCAGCCCGCTCATGAAGGAGCCCGATCCCTGGGTGGCGTCGATCTCGCTGGTAAACGTGCGGTAGAAATCCTGCACCACGTCGATGCCGTCCACTTTATCGGAAATCCAGGAAAAGCCGCTGCTGGTGGTTGAGACCATGCCGGCGCCAGGCGCGACGCCACCACCCAGGCCTCCGGAATAGGTGAACTGGTACTTGGTGGTTGGATAGCCCGCCACCTCGCCGCCGGAGCCCAGGGACTTCATGTCCACGGTATTGCTCCAGCCGTGGCCCACCACCTCGGCGGTAGCGGCGAGGTCGCGCTTCAGCAACACCCGCATGGCTTCATTGCTGCCGAAGTCGGCCACATCCATCCTGCCTTCCGTACCACCGGGCGGAATGACGATATCCAGCATCTGGCCGGCCGAATCCATGGTCATGCGGCATTGGGCATAGGTAATGTTGAACGGAGCGGTGGTGAACGGCTCCTTTTCCTTGCACAGCTCGTTCATCGCATCAAACAGGTCCTGTTCGCTGGGTATGCTGGCGCCCGCCTGGCTGGCCAGTGAACCGAGCCGGGGATCCATGCGCGAGGTGATGGACCTGAGTGCGGCGGCTACCGTCACCATGCCTTCCATGCTGCACAGTTCCATTTTGGCGATACTCATGGCCGCGGTGCCGCGGTTCTGTTCCGCGAAGTCCGTGTTGGTGCCGGTGATGCGCACACCATCCAGGGCGCTGGCCGAGAGGGGCTGCAAGGCCAGGGCGATGGCGGCACCCAGCACTTGCGGGATCAACTTGTTGGTGCGGTGGGATGGGTTCTTGTTCATGTGATTCCTTGCGGTTCGCTTGAGCGTTGTTAATGCGGAGGCACAGTTGGCCTTCCGGGTCGTGCCTGCGTCAATCACCCGGGGATTGCGACAATTCAGGGATTGCGGCAGGCCTCGATATCGTCTTCGGTCAGGCCGAGGTCCTTGGCGGCGCTTTTGACGTCCTCATAACTCGCATTGGCCGAGTAGACCTCGTAACTGGTGCGGGAGATTTCCGATGCCAGTTCACTGTTGCCGAAGGTGGACATGGTGCGGGTGGCGGCCCGCAGCAGTTTGCCGAAGCCGCTCTTTTTCTTGTTGGCTTCCTGCTGGGCGGCAATTTTTTCCTGCAGGCAGGCCTGTTGCGCGGCGTGCAATTCCTCTTCCGTGCGGGCCGCCGGAGCGGCCTGCGCCACGGTGGGCTGGGTCGCCGCAGGGCTGGCAGCGCTGAGCTGTGCTTTGATGACCCCGGCCAGCTGCGGGCTGGGTTCTCCGGTCACTTCCAGTTGGTGTTCCGACTGGAAGCGGGAAATGGCGATGACCGTTTTGGTGCTCAGCTCGCCATCGATGTTGCCCACATCGTAACCAAGCGTGGTGAGATCCTGCTGGATGATC
>CBFGWJ010000493.1:0-2305 GCA_965652335.1 uncultured Gammaproteobacteria bacterium
GTTTCAGCTGGCACCGCGAAACGGCTTCGGTGTGGTATCGCCTGCTGAATTGCGGGTTCCGCCCGGCAGCGGCGGCCGGCACCGATGCCATGGCCAATTACGCTTCGCTGCGTGGGCCGGTGGGGCTTACCCGCGTGTATGTGGATACCGGCAGCCAGCTGGACTTTTCAAAGGCCTCTGCGGTTGAACGTGAGCAGGCCTGGCTGGATGGACTGCGCGCCGGTCGTACCATGGCCACCAATGGGCCGCTGTTGGGCTTTGAAATCGACGGGCGAGGTCCAGGGAATGAGATTCAGCAGCCGGGCGGCGGGAAACTTGAATACAGTGGTTTCCTGCGCTCGCTGGTGCCGGTGGATCACCTTGAAATCGTGGTGAATGGCGAAGTGGTTCGAACCCTGGAGACCGGCCGGAATGGAATGCGGGCGGACATCAAAGGCAGCCTCACCATCGATGAAAGCTCCTGGGTTCTGTTACGGGCGTGGAATGACGGGCCCAATCCGGATGTGCTGGACCTGTACCCTTATGCCACCACCAATCCGGTATTTGTCAACGTGGCCGGGCACCCGGTGAAATCAACCGGGGATGCGGACTACTTCATCGCCTGGATCGACCGCATCGCAGAATCCGCGGCGCAGCATCCCGACTACCATTTCCCCAAGGAACAGCAACAGGTGATGCAACACCTTGCGCAGGCGCGGGAGCGTTTTGAACAATGCCGTGAATGAGTTTGCGTAATCCGCTTCGCAATCCGGCTCTTATCAACGTTGAGTATTTTCAAAAAACAGGTCCGGCTGTTCTTCGGCCCCGTGCCGTGTCAGTAATGAGACCAACACCAGCACCGGCAGGGAAACCATCCAGCCGGTCCATGAGGCACTGAATCCCCACGGCTCACCGGCCAGCGTCCAGGCAACCGCGCTGCCACCACCCAGGAGCATGCTCCAGAATGCGCCTTGCGCCGTGGTGCGGCGCCAGAACAGCAGGCCCAGCATGGGAAAGAACAGGCCCGCGGCGCCAAAAGTGTAGGCAAACAGCACCAGGTCCAGGATGTTTGGTACCTGGTAGGCCAGCGCCACGGCCAAAATGCCCAGGCCGATGGTCAGCCAGCGGGCCACCCGCATCAATTGCCGGTCGGTTGCATCGGGGCGCAGGTACTTGCGGTATACATCGTGGGTAAAAATGGTAACCGGGCCAATCAGGCAGGAATCCGCCGTTGACATGATTGCCGCGATATAGGCGGCTATCACCACGCCGGTGATGCCCACCGGCAGCAGGCTCATGATCATGGTGGGCGTAGCCAGTTCCGGGTCGGTGAGTTCCGGCGCAAGGATGCGCGCAAACATGCCCACCAGCGTGCTGCCGATGGCAAACAGCGGCCATTCGATCGGTATTCCGGTCAGCAGAAAAGCACGTCGCGCCGTGCGTTCATCCCGCGCCGCGATGATGCGTTGCAAGGCGGCGATGGAAATGAACCAGATCGGCAGGACCGCAAATATCCAGCCCAGCATCTGCTTCCAGCTGACCTGGTTCCAGTCCAGCATGGCTGCCGTATCGGCACTGGTGGCGAAATGCTGCGCCATGCCTTCCCAGCCACCCACGCGGTACAGGCCGATCGGCACCAGCAGGAACACCACGCCGATCATCAGGATCACCATCTGGAATACATCGGTGTAAATCACCGCTTTGAGCCCGCCCATGACGGTGTAGCCGAGGATCACCGTGCCGGCCAGGAATATGGCCAGGTTGAGGTTCATGCCCAGCGTCACCTGCAGCAACTTGCCGCCGGCAATGACCTGGCCACCGACAAACGCGAACCAGGCGAGTGCAATCACCAGTGCCGCCAGGGTTCCGGTTTTCTCGTCGAACCGGGCGGTGAACAGGTCGCCGGTGGTCAATCCTTTCACCCGGTCGGCCCAGCGTTTCACTTTTGGCACCAGCAGGAAGGAGGCCAGTACCACACTCAGCGCTGAAGCAGCCGCCAGCCACGAGCCCGAGATGCCCACGCTGAAACCCAGGCCGGCCAGCGCGATACTGAAGCCACCGCCGATATCCGTGGCGGCGGTTGATGCCGTGGTCTGCACCAGGTTCATGTTGCGGTCGGCGGCCAGGAAGGATTCGCTTTCGCTGCTTTCCTTCTTCGAGCGCATGATCGCAAAACCGATCCACAGCAGGATGGCGAAGTAGGCGGTGATGGCGATCAGGTCAAGCAGGTGCAGCTGTTGCATGGAATGTTCCCGGGTTATGCGAGCGGCTGGTTAAACCCGGACATTCTAAAGAATTCAGCCGGTGAGGGTGGGACGGTGGTTTC
>CBFGWJ010000494.1:0-2297 GCA_965652335.1 uncultured Gammaproteobacteria bacterium
CGCCGGTCGGCAACCTGCGCGTGTACCGCGAACTGGGGCTGCGGGTTGCCAGCATCGTGTACAACAACCCGAACATCTTTGGTGGTGGCTGTCTGGACCCGGAAATCCCCCTCACACGGCAGGGCCAGCGTTATGTGGAAGAAATCCACAAGCAGCGGCTGGTGCTGGATGTGGGCGGACATACCGGCGACCAGACTTCCTTCGATGCGCTGGCCATTTCAAACGGCGTGCCGGTGATCTGCTCGCATGCCAACCCGCGCGCGATGATGGACAATCCGCGCAATATTCCCGACCGGCTGGCCGAAGAGATCGCCCGGACCGGCGGTGTGATCGGCCTCACGTCCGTAAGCGATTTCCATACCCGCAGCCGCAATGATGCCGACGTGACGCATTCACCCCAGGCGACCCTGGACATGCTGCTGGATCACTTCGACTACCTGAAGAAACTGGTAGGCGTTGACCATGTCGCCATCGCGACTGACTTTATGACAGGACGCACCGACCTCGACAGCCTGGGCATGATCCGCGAACTGTGGCCGGCCCATGTCTACAGTGAGCAACCCTGGCAAATGGTGAAGGATTTCGAGACCATTACCGAGTTGCCCAAGGTTACCCAGGGCCTGCTGGACCGCGGCTGGAGCAAGCCGGATGTGCGCAAGGTGCTGGGTGAAAACTGGCTGCGCGTGTTTGAGAAGGTATGGGGCGCCTGATGATCGCGCCTTTGGGATTGGTGAATCTGGATTCCTGCCGGCATGGGCTTACTCGACCAATTTGAACGCTATCCGCTGACTTTTGGCCCCACACCCATTGAGTTCCTGCCCCGGCTGACCGCAGCGCTGGGAGGCAAGGTCCAGGTTTATGCCAAGCGGGATGACTGCAACTCCGGGCTGGCGCTGGGCGGCAACAAGCTGCGCAAGCTGGAATACATCGTGCCCGATGCCATCGCCTCGGGCGCGGACACGCTGGTGTCGATTGGTGGCGTGCAATCCAACCACACCCGCATGGTGGCCGCCACGGCCGCCAAGATCGGCATGAAGTGCCGGCTGGTGCAGGAAAACTGGGTGCCGCACGAGGATGCGGTGTACGACCGGGTGGGCAACATCCTGCTGACCCGGTTGATGGGCGCGGATTCGCGGCTGGTCGACGACGGGTTTGACATCGGCATCCGCAAAAGCTGGGAGGCCGCCATGCAGGAAGTGCGTGATGCGGGAGGAGTTCCCTACGGTATTCCCGCCGGCGCCTCGGTGCACAAGTTCGGCGGCCTGGGTTATGTGGGTTTTGCCGAAGAGGTGCGTGAACAGGAACAGGAACTGGGGTTCAGCTTTGACTATTTCATCGTGTGTGTGGTAACTGGTTCTACCCAGGCGGGTATGATCGTGGGTTTCAAGGCAGATGGCAGGGCGGAGCGTGTCATCGGTATCGATGCGTCCGGAACGCCGGAGCAGACCCGCGCACAGGTCACTGACATCGCCCGCAACACGGCCGAACTGATCAGGTTGGGTAAACCCATCACGGATGCCGATGTGCACATCAACCCGGACTATGCCTATCCGGCTTACGGCATTCCCAGCGCGGAAACCAGCGCTGCGATCCGGCTGGCCGCCCGGACCGAAGCCATGATCACCGACCCGGTATACGAAGGTAAATCCATGCAGGGCATGATCGACCTGGTGAAGAAAGGTTTTTTCCGCTCGGGGTCGAGGGTGCTGTACGTGCACCTGGGTGGCGCTCCCGCCCTGAATGGTTACAGCTATACCTACCGCAATGGCTGAAAACGCGTTGCCGGAAACTGGAATTGGAACAAAGGGAATCTGAATGCTAGACCTCGCCATTGCGGATATTGAACAACGGACTCTGCCCCGGTTATTGGCGCTGCACGCGAACAGCCGGCCGGACCAGCCGTTCCTCGGGTTCTGTGATGAACCGGCTCTCAGCTTCGGCGCCATGGACGAGCTGACCAACCGCATCGCCAACGGCCTGGCTCAACTCGGATTGAAGAAAGGCGACCGGCTGGCCATCGTGCTGCCCAATTGCGCGGAGTTCGTGCCCTTGTGGTTTGCAGCCGCCAAGCTCGGCGCGGTTGAAGTGCCGGTCAATCCCGACCTGAAAGGTCCGTTACTGAACTATGTCCTGAATGATTGCCACGCCGACATCCTGGTCTGCCACAGCAGCCGGCTGGAAAACGTGGCAACGGCGCTGGCCGCCGGTTCGCCTTTCAAATCCGTGGTGGTCGTGGGCGAAGATGCGGACGCCGGCAGTGCCGCATTGATTGCCACCGACGTTGTCCTGTACGCCGG
>CBFGWJ010000495.1:0-2290 GCA_965652335.1 uncultured Gammaproteobacteria bacterium
ATTTTCATGATCACCGCGCCGCTGCTGAACCTGGGCGTGGAAGTGGAGCTGCCCAAGGCTGACGCCGAGCCGCTGGAAAGCCAGCAGAACGAAGAGCCCCTGGTGCTTACGGTATTGCGCAATGGCGACCTCTACCTCAATGCCGGCGGTGATGTGGCGGGAATTGCCAGTGGCCTGATCGATCCGGAAAGCCTGGTGACCACGGTTTCCGCCATCGTGCGGCGCAATCCCGAGCTGGAAATCCTGGTGGGTGGCGACAAGCAGGTCGAATACGGTTCGATTTACCAGGCCATGGTGCTGCTGCAGAAAGCCGGCGTGCAGAAAGTCGGCCTGATGAGCGATCCGCTGGATGGGGACGATGCAGCGGCAGCCGCGACGGACGGTTAGTACGAATGCGTCGCAATGCCAACCAGGCTTCGTTATGGCAACCGTTTGGGTTGTCCGTTGGCGTGCACCTTTTGCTGGCAGTGCTGGTGGTGCTGGGTACCCTGAACTGGAAGCCGTTCAAGCAGCACCAGCCCATGGCGCTGACCATCGAGGCGGTGATTGTTGATACGACGCAACTGGCCACGCGCCGCGAAGAGGCTTTGAAAGAGGCGGAGGCGGCGCAAAAACGCCAGGAACTGGAAGAGCGCCGCGCCGAAGAGCTGGTGCAGCAGAAACAGCGCGAGCAGGAGCGGCTGCAGGAACAGCAGCGCCAGGCTGAACTTGAGAAGCAAAAACAGATCGAAGCCGAGAAGCAGAAGCAGATAGAGGCTGAGAAGCAGAAGCAGGCTGAACTCGAAAACCAGCGTCGCCAGCAACTGGAAGCTGACCGCAAGAAGAAGGAAGCACAGGAGAAGCTGGAGCAGTTGCGAAAGGAACAGGAGCGCAAGCGGGAAGAGGAACGCATCCGGCAGCAACAGGAACTGGAGAAAGTCCGCAAGGAGCGGGAGGAAGCCGAGAAACAACGCAAGCTGGAAGAGGAACGCCTGAAGCAACTGGAAGCGCGTGAAAAGGCCGAGGAGGCCGCCAAACAGAAACAGGCCGAGGCTGATGCCATCAAGGCGCAGCAGGATCGTGAGGCAAAAACTGCCGCTGAAGGATTGCTAGCTGACAAGATGGGCGAATACAAGCTGGCCATCCAGCAATTGGTGAGAGAAAACTGGCTGAGACCACCGACTGCCAAACCTGGCCTGCGATGCACGCTGAAAATATCGCAGATTCCGGGTGGGGAAGTGATCTCCGCTGCGATTTCCGGCAGTTGCAATGGCGATGAAGCGACCCGCCGCTCAATCGTAGCGGCAGTGGAAAGGATAGACGCATTGCCTTATCGTGGTTTCGAGGATGTGTTTGCCCGGGAAATCGACTTTGAATTCATTTACAACGGTGATTAGAAACATGAAGAAAATCCTGCTCGTTTTGCTTGCGCTGTGTGCCACGCCGCTGGCGCAGGCGCAGCTGCAGATTGAAATCATCAGCGGCAACGCCAGCGCCCTGCCGATTGCGATCGTGCCGTTCAACTGGGAGGAGAGCGATCCGCCACCGGTCAACAGCGTTGATGAAATCGTTTCGAACGATTTGTACCGGTCAGGACTGTTCAAGCCGATTGACCGGGATGACATCATCGAATTCCCGCATGAGGAGGAAGAGATCCGCTTCGGCACCTGGCGTTTGCTGAAAACCGACTACATCGTCATCGGCCGCGTGCGTGATGCCCCTGGCGGCATGGGCCATGAACTGATTTACCAGTTGTTCGATGTGCACACCCAGGAGCGACTGCTGTCGCAGATCACCACGGTGGGCGAGGGCGACCTGCGTTTCGGCGCGCATCGCGTGGCCGATGCCATTTATGAAGCCCTGACGGGGATTCCCGGCGCCTTTTCCACTCGCATTGCCTATGTCACGGCCACCGGCGTGGGCGATGACCAGCGCTATGAACTCGTTGTGGCGGATGCTGATGGCTGGGGCCCGCAGTCGGTTGTAGGTTCGCCCGAACCCCTGTTGTCACCCGCCTGGACGCCGGATGGCCGCAAACTGGCCTATGTCTCGTTTGAGAAAGGCAACTCGGCCATTTACATCCAGGACGTGGCCACCGGCGCCCGCGAGCTGGTCTCCAGCGGACGCGGAATCAACGGCGCGCCATCCTTCTCCCCGGACGGAAATCGCATGGCGTTGACGCTTTCCCGCACCGGAAACCCGGAAATTTACGTACGTGACCTGGCCACCGGACGGGAAACCCAGTTGACCCAGCACTGGGCGATTGATACCGAACCCACCTGGTCGCCCGACGGCAGTACCATCTATTTCA
>CBFGWJ010000496.1:0-2282 GCA_965652335.1 uncultured Gammaproteobacteria bacterium
TTTTTCCTTTGCAGGAGCTGCTCACTGCGCTGGGCGTGGCGCTGCAGTTTGGCCCGCCACCCACCGATGAGGCGCAGGCCATGGAGCGTTCCGGCTTCCCGGTGGGGCTGGTGCAGGGCTCTTCGGACAACATCAAGATCACGCGGCCGGAAGACCTGGCCATTGCCGAGGCGATCATGCAGCGACAGCGCGCACGGCAACAGCCATGAAGTGTCACGGGGATTGCGGAGTGGGTTGCACATGAATTTGAGGATCGGCCAGGGCCTGGATGTCCATGCGTTTACTGCGGGTAACCATGTCATGCTGGGCGGTGTGCGCATTCCGCACGCGCACGGCATTGATGCCCACTCCGATGGCGACGTGGCCTTGCATGCGCTCTGCGATGCTTTGCTGGGTGCAGCGGCGCTGGGCGATATAGGCAAACACTTTCCACCTGGGGATAAACAATGGCGCGGCGCCAGCAGCCTGATGATGCTGGGCCGGATTGTGCAGCTGCTGAATGACAGCGGCTGGACCATCGTCAACGTGGATGTCACCATCGCCTGCGAAGCCCCCCGCATCGGCCCGCATGTAACGGAAATGCGCCAGGCGACTGCCAGTGCGCTGGGCATCGACATCGGTGCCGTGTCGTTCAAAGCCACCACCACCGAACAACTGGGTTTTTGCGGTCGGGGCGAGGGCATTGCCGCTCTCGCGGTGGCCCTGGTCCAGCAAGCCTGAGAACTGCCGCATGAATCCTGCTCCGGACTGGTCGATGACCGAATGGCCGTTTGTTTTGGGCAAACCGGCGCTGGCCGGGGAGCTTCGCATCGTGCCGGAGGATTTCGAGGTTGAGGAAATCCCGGCTTTTGAACCTGTCGGCAAAGGTTCACACCTGTGGCTTTGGGTGGAGAAAACCGGCGCCAATACCGACTGGGTGGCCACGCAGCTGGCAAAGTCCGCCGGCTGTGCGGCACGCGATGTGGGTTACGCCGGCATGAAGGACCGCCACGCCGTGACCCGCCAGTGGTTTTCGCTGCCCTGGAAGCCGGGACAGGCGCCGGAATTTCCCGACCCCGGCATCGAGGGTGTGCGTGTTCTGCGCGCCAGCCTGCATGAGAAAAAGCTGCGCCGGGGAGTTCTGAAGGGTAATCGGTTTCAGCTGCGGATAAGAGGCCTGCAGGGTGACGGTTCCGGGCTGGAGGCGCGGCTGCAACGTATCGCGGAAGCGGGCGTGCCCAATTACTTTGGTCCGCAAAGGTTCGGCTTTGGCGGCGCCAATGTATCGCGTGCGCTGCGCTGGCTGGAACAGGGTGGCCGCCTGCCGCGCGACAAACGCAGCATCTATCTCTCGGCATTGCGTAGCTACTTGTTCAACCAGGTATTGGGGCAGCGCGTGGCCGATGGAACCTGGAGCCGGTTGCTGCGCGGCGAACTGGCCATGCTGGATGGCACGCATTCCATATTTCCCTGTGAAACGCTGGATGACACCCTGCTGCAGCGCTGCCGGGAAATGGACATCCATCCCACCGGACCCATGCCCGGACGAAACGGAATGCAACCCTCGGCGGATGCGCAGGCGGTGGAACGGGCGGTGCTTGAACCCTACGTCGACACCATTGCCAGGCTGGATCAGTTTGGCGTGGACGCGGAGCGGCGCAGCCTGCGTTTGCCCGTTCGCGGGCTGCAGTGGGAGCTGCAGCCGAATGAGCTGGTGATCGGTTTTGAACTGCCGGCCGGCGCTTATGCCACAGTCGTGGTGCGGGAACTGGTTGCAACGGAGCAGGCCGAGTGAGGGACAAGCTTCACTTGCGTGGTGCCTTGTTCACGCAGCTGTCCATACCCATCTATCCTTCAAGCCATATCAACATGAATTCATGACTTCCTACCGATTGAAAGGCGCGTCAGGCAAGGTCGCCGGTACGACGCAGGACCTCGCCGAAATCACGCGCATCGGCCGCGGCGCTGAATGCGAATTGCAGCTGGATGAGGCTGGAATTGCGGAACTGCAGGCCGAAATCCGCCTGGAGCTTGATGGCAGCCTGCGGCTGGTAAACCTGCATGTCGCCAGCGAGATACTGCTGAACGGCAAAGTGACAGAGCAGGCCCTGCTCAGCAGCGGTGATGAAATCCGCATCGGCCAAAGCCGCTGGGTGCTGCAGGCGCCCGGCCTGCGGCCACAAAAGGTACTGACTGAGCAGGCTGTGAAACGGAAAGCCCAGTGGCTGCCGTGGCTTATTCCCGCTGCCCTGCTGGCAGCGGCGGCCCTGGCCTGGCAAAGGGGCTGGCTGCCGTTCTGAGTT
>CBFGWJ010000497.1:0-2280 GCA_965652335.1 uncultured Gammaproteobacteria bacterium
CAGGGCATGGGTACTTCCCTGGCCTGCGGCATTCGCGCCATGCCGGAACGCGTGCGGGGCGCGCTGCTGTTGCTGTGCGACCAGTGGCGCGTCACGGCGGAAGACCTGCACAAGCTGGTTACCGCCTGGAAGCCCGGACCGGTTCGGGCAGTGTGCGCCGAGTGGGCCAACGACCAGGGCCAAACAGTTGCTGGCGCGCCGGCAATTTTCCCTCGCGCCTTGTTCGCAAAGCTGGTAAAACTGCAGGGTGAACGCGGCGCGCAGGCACTTTTGAAGCACTACCCGGGCGGTACCAGTCACGTTCCTGTTCCCAATGCCGCCTTTGATATTGACGAGCCAGCCGACCTGCCCAACCTGAGCTGAGGCAGTCAGGCGGGGAGCCTTATGTTTCGTGCATTGCGTCGATTGATGTGCGTGGTGTTCGTCCTGCCAGCGCAGGTTTGGGCAAGCTGCGGCTTCAGCGTAGCTTTCGTGAATGACGTGCCCACCCAGGTATTAACCGGTCCACAGCAAGCGCTCATTACCCTGCATGTGCTTGAAGCGGGGCGGCTTTGGACCGAGCCATTGCTGGTGGCCAGCCCGTGCAGTATCGAAGTGGAAGTGCGAATGGACCCCAACATCGCAACTGCCAACGCAGCCAGCTCGGCATCTGTATTGGTGGGAGCCGTGGGACAGCGCCAGCTGTATGAGCAGGGTGTGGCGCATGAATTCCGCACCGGCGTCGATCCAAATGGCGCTGGCATCGACATGATGCTGGTATTTGGCAGCAGCTATTTCCAGGACCAGATCTGGTTCGACCCCGACCCCGCGGCGCGCACCGCACCCATACCGGCCGACAGGATCGATGCTTTCAGTGTTGTGCTGCATGAACTGGGCCACGCCATTGCCTACAACGGCTGGGCCGATGGCCAGGGCAATCCTCCGGCCGACATCTTTTCCGTGTGGGACCGCTGGATGCTGCCGGGAACGCCGGCGCTGTTTGACGGCCCACGCAGCAAGCTGGCCTGGGGCAGCCCGCCGGAACTGACCACCAACAACATCAATCACTGGGGCAACGACGGTGGCGGCCCGCCAGCACCAGAGCTGCCGGCCGGGGAAATCCAGTGGCAGGGTGGGACGCCTGTTCCCCGCATGGTCTGCACCGGCCTGCGCGGCCTGGTAAGGCCGATTGTGCCGGAATCGCCGGCTACCCCGCCACCGCCCAGCCTGCTGGACCAGCTGATGAATGGCGTGGCGTTCTACTACCAGTACCGGTACCACATTTCCGACCTGGACATCGGCGTATTGTGGGATACCGGGTTGCCGGTAAATGACATCGTGTTTGCAAGCGGGTTTGAAGACGTCGCCAATTAACTGTGGTTTTGCTTCAAGGGGCCAGTGGCGGCAGTATCCACTCGATACTCCGGTCAACCCCGCTGTCCGGAACCTCGCAGCAAGGAATTGATGGCTGCACAATCAGCCTTTACGGTGGTAGGGTGTGACATTGAAATGGACCTTCTGGTCAGACCAGCCATGAACAGGGACGGCGTAAGGTGAAGTTTCAGGGACAGGAAGTCATGAAAAAGTTGCGGGTGCGCGTGTTGCCGGTCCTGGCCTGCGCCTACCTGCAATCACTATTCGCGGCGCCCGCTGCCCCCATCGAATTCGAGCTCACCCAGCCCGATGGCGCCACATTCACCGCCGTTGCGCGTGGTGATGAGTACGCCAACTGGACTGAAACCCTGGATGGCCACAGCATCATCAAAGCGGGCGATACCTGGTACTACGCCGAGCGCGGCAGCACCGGCCAGTTGCGCGCGGGTACGGTTGCCGTGGGCGGGCTCAATGCGAGCCAAAGGCGGCAGTTGCCCAGGCACCTGAAACCGGAGGTGGACCCGGCCGAACGGGAAACCCGCACCATTCGCCCGCTGAAGCGCCTGAACACAAGCGCCACTGACGGGCTGGAAGTGCCGCAGACCATCTCGCACACGCAGTATGTGCTGACCATACTGGTCAACTACAACAATATTTCCTTCACGTATTCAGACGCCAGCTTCCAGGACCTGATGTATGGCGCAAGCAACAGCGTCAGGGATTACTACCTGGAGAACAGCTACAACG
Source organism: uncultured Gammaproteobacteria bacterium (assembly GCA_965652335.1). Lineage (GTDB taxonomy): Bacteria > Pseudomonadota > Gammaproteobacteria > Xanthomonadales > SZUA-36 > JAWXBM01. The sequence goes on from CBFGWJ010000497.1 coordinate 2,101, forward strand.
GATTTGCCGTCACCCCGCCGGTGGAAACCTATGGCACAGCCAATGACGGCATCATCCATGTTACCCGGCCGGTGAACCATCCCAACCAGGGTAATAGCACCGCGGTGTCGCGAGCCGAAGCGCGAGCCATCGTCCAGTTGACCAATGCCTATATCGACTATTCCGACTATGACGCCAATG
>CBFGWJ010000498.1:0-2274 GCA_965652335.1 uncultured Gammaproteobacteria bacterium
AATACCGGTTGAAAGTATCGCTCCAGGCAAAGTTTTGAAACAACGAGCATGGTTCTGATTCGGTTTCCGGGGATTTGCCGGGGCGCGGCACGGGTTCTGTCGAGTGGTTCCCGCTATGCTACGGTCTGGCATTAGGTAAGTCCATGATTGCAGCGCCTGAATCAATGCATCCGCAGGCAGTTTGAGGGCACTTTTGCTCTCGGTGCAGTGTCAATCTCCGTGCAAGGCACTGGTCAATTTGCCCTGTACAAGCAAGGCTGGCGAGGCTAATCTGTTGCGCCCTGTTGTCCGGAGGGCAGGGTGCCATTGATTTTATTGACATTTTTCAAAAGTTCGCGGTGGTTTACAGGGAATTTGCAGCATGGCTGATTTTGATTACGATTTTCTGGTGATTGGTGCGGGTTCCGGTGGTGTGCGCGCCGCGCGGATTGCCGCCAGCCATGGCGCCAAAGTGGCCATCTGTGAGTCGAGCCGTGTAGGCGGAACCTGTGTCATTCGCGGTTGCGTGCCAAAGAAGCTGCTGTCTTATGCGGCGCACTTTTCCGAGGATTTCGAAGATGCGGCGGGCTTTGGCTGGACAGTGGGCGAACGCAGCTTCAGCTGGCCTGCGCTGATTGCCAACAAGGACCGCGAAATCGACCGCCTCAACCAGGTCTACCTCAACCTGCTGAGTGGTTCGAAAGTCGAGCTTCTTCCCCACCACGGCAGCTTTCTGGACAACCATCGCGTAAAAGTGGGTGAGCGGGTGCTCAGCGCCGGGCGCATCCTGATTGCCACCGGTGCCCATCCCTGGTTGCCGGACATTCCCGGCATCGAACTTGCCATCAGTTCCGACGAGGCGTTTTACCTGCCCGATCTGCCCAGGCGCGTGGTGGTGGTGGGCGGAGGCTATATCGCCTGTGAATTCGCCGGAATTTTCAACGGCCTGGGCTCGAAGGTGATCCAGGTCTACCGCGGCGATGCGGTGCTGCGGGGGTTTGACCACGATGTGCGCCGCGTGCTGACCGCGGAAATGGCCCACAAAGGCGTGGAATTCATCTTTGAACGCGATATCCGGGAAATCACCAGGCACGGTGATGAGCTGCACTGCCGGTTGGACGATGGAAAGATCCTGGTCGCCGAGCAGGTCATGTATGCAACCGGGCGCGTTCCCAACGTACGCAACCTCGGGCTGGAGAATACCGATGTCGAACTGCACGCCAGTGGCTGGATCGTGGTGGACGAATATTCACGCACCAGCGTGCCCCATATTGGCGCGGTGGGCGATGTGACCAACCGTGTGAACCTTACGCCGGTAGCGATTTTTGAAGGCCATTCGTTTGCGGACACGGAATTTGGTGGCATGGACCGGCCGGTTTCCCATGAATTCATTCCTTCCGCCGTGTTTTCCAATCCGACCGTGGGATCAGTGGGTTACAGTGAGCACGATGCCGTTACACACTTTGGCGAGCTGGATATTTACCGGTCGGAATTCAGGCCCATGAAGCACACACTCAGCGGCCGGGCCGAAAAATCCATGATGAAGCTGGTGGTGGCCAGGGCTACGGGGCGCGTGGTCGGATTACACATGGTGGGGACCAATGCACCGGAAATTGTCCAGGGCTTTGCGGTCGCGGTAAAATCCGGGCTGACCAAGGAACAATTCGACCAGACCATTGGCATCCATCCAACGGCGGCGGAAGAACTGGTAACCATGCGCCACCCCATTGCGCGAAGCTGACCGCGCGATACTGATCGCACAGGGCGTACTGCGCATGACGGGCAAGGAAACAGGCTGAACATGAGTATTTTTTCATCAACCCCGATCGCGCTGCGTAGCAGGGTGAATACAATCACGCTGCTGGTGATCCTGTTCAGCCTTTTCCTGTGGCCGGCATTGCAGGCTGCCGAAAGTGGGCAGCCAATGCAGCGCTACATCATCGAGCTGCACAACCCGCCGATTGCAGCTTATCGCGGCGAAGAATTGAAGCGCGCCGATGGCTCACTCACCGGTGAGCGCCTGCGTCCGGCCACCGACTCGATTTCCCCTGAAGGCAAGCTCGACCTGGAAACTCCGCGGGTGCTGGCCTACGCCGACTACCTGCAGGACATACGCGAGTCCTTCCTGCTGGAGGCATCGGTGTTACTGGGCCGCGTGGTTCGTCCGGAAAAAATATACCAGACGGCCACCAACGGCCTGGCCCTGCATCTCACCGCGGAAGAAGCCGCAGTGCTGGAAGGTTCCAGCCTGGTCAGGTCCATCCAGGCCGACCGGGTCATGAAGCTGGATACCGA
>CBFGWJ010000499.1:0-2271 GCA_965652335.1 uncultured Gammaproteobacteria bacterium
TCAGGCTCTAGCACGGCGTAGTTGTAGTAGCTCCCTGCCAGCAGCCAGTTCCAGCTCTCACCGGCAAACAGGTTCCGCCCACTGGAGTAGTCACTGGCAGGATTGCCGCACCCCAGCACATCCTGCATCAGCGTCGGCACCACATCGTAATGCGAGCTTCGGTGTTCATACCGCGCAGGTTCGCGTCCTGGCCAGTGAATGATCATGGGCACCTGCAATTGGAACGTTGTATACCCGGAACCATGGTCGCGCAATCCGGCGCCACTTTCGTCAAATTCCTCGCCATGATCGGAGGTGATGACGACGACGGTGTCAGCCGCCAGCCCACGCCTTTCAAGATCCGAAATCACCTTTTCCAGGAGTCCATCCACAAACCGGGCCGAGCGTTGGTAGTTTGCAAACTCCAGGGCCAGCTCGGTTTGGTCTTTTGGCTCCAACCCGGGCACGGATTCGAGTTCTGGCGGATACACTTGTGCATTGGTGGCATCGAAGAACAGAAATCCAAAAAACGGCTTTCCGGCGGCGGTTTGATCCAGCCATCGCTGCCAATCCTGCAGCACGATCTGGTCACGTTGCCAGGCTGGCGCATCCGCCGGCTCTGTTTGCAGGCGCAGGTCTGCAACATTGGCGAACGCGGTTCTGTCCAGAGTCACCGGCCGGTACAAGGTGGCGCTGCTGAAAATACCCAACTGGTATCCCTGCCTTTGCAACTCATCGATCAGGACCGCTGATCGCTGCATGGATTCAAAACTGGCCCAATAGCCCGGCGGCAAACCATAAAAGAAACTGAAAACTCCCATACGCGAGGAGTTTCCGCCACTGAAATGCTGCTGAAATTGCTGCCCTTGCGTTTCCGCATAGCGGGAAAGAAATGGCATGGCCGCCCTGTTCACCATATCCGAACGCAGCGCGTCAGCCATGATGAGCAGCACATTCATGCCGTTGGCATTGGCACACTGCAAAGGCTGCAGTGGGTAATTCAATCTGCCTTTATCGCGCTCCGACAACTGCTGCGACATGCGCCGGGCCACCTGCTGCTTGCGGCTGGCTTCGGGATCCACCAGGCCCAGGCGAACCAACTGGCGCTTGGCCGTGAAACCTTCGTAAACCGGCAGTTGCTGGCCCACACTGGTCACCGGCACGTAATAGGCAGCATCGGCCCAGGCATGAATCAGCTGCGATGACACAATGGCCAGCACGGCCAGCACCGCGACCGTCCGCCCCCCGTGATGACTTTTAACACTGACCCATTGCCACACCCGGCCTGCCAGCAAGGTCTCAAAAAACAGTGCGATCAGCAGCATGACTCCGGCAAAAACCCAGCTGGTCCAGCCCAATATCTGCACTGTGAGGCCATTGATATGAAAACGGCTTTGCGCCCACAGCAGGCTGTCGAGCGTGATGATCGCGACCATCAGGGCAAACAGTCCGACCGCGAGCGCAGTTGCCAGCTTCGCCGAGGGGCGGAGCAGCACCAGGGGTGTCAATACCAGGAACAGTGGCAGCACGGCCAGCAGCACATGGTGGGCCGGGTAAACCAACAACAGGTATACCCAGGACAGCAGGGTTCCACCGGGCACAAATCCCTGGAAGTACCGCAATCCAACGATGGCCAGCACCACTGCATTGGCCAGCGCGAACCAGCCCATCCAGCGGAATATCTGCCTGCGGCCCGGCTCAGTCATTCCCGACCTCACTTTGCCGGCGCTGCTCTACCTGCTGCTCAACGATGCGTACCAGTTCGTCAGCACCGTCATGAATACTGTGGCCCAGGCGGAACACCATGCGCTGGCGAAGCTCACGCATGCGGCCCACCAGCTCGGTACGCCGTGCCATCAGGCGGCGGATTTCTTCCGGCACGCGCTGCAATTCATCCGGGCTGACAATGGCCCCAACCTCGCTGCGAATGGCTGATTCCATGGGTTCAATGCCCAGTTCCTGCCAATCCGGGTTGCGTATGCGGCGAGGAACATCGATGAACAGGACCGGCTTTTCAAGCCCCAGGGAATACTCCAGCGCCATAGCCGACCAGTCGGTCACCAGGATATTGGAACGGAACAATGACAAGGTTTCGCCCATCTGATCGATGTATTCAAAGTCCGGATGGTTTGAGAATCGATTGCGGATCCGCCGGATCACATCCGGAGTCAGCCGGTTGCTGTGGTAATGCGGCCGCATGATGACCTTGAAACCCGCGGCCAACAGGGTATCGATCAGCGGTTCGCCGCAGACATTGAAAATCGAAGTATCGCCCCAGGTTGGCGCAACCAG
>CBFGWJ010000500.1:0-2269 GCA_965652335.1 uncultured Gammaproteobacteria bacterium
CGGGGCGTTCGTCAATGCGCCGGGCGGCTAAAACCCGGGCCGAGGTGGAGATGAATACGGCGCCACCTGACACACAACCGCAGCCTATGCCGACAAACCTCCCGAAAGCTTTTGGGTTAGCCGTCGCGGGAAAGTCGGGTTTGGTGCCATTTTCACGCATGAAGTCTTTCGCGGTCAGGCTGCTGCCAATTGCCACTCCCGGTGTTGACGGCCAACTCCCGTGTCCGGCGCGAGCGAGAGCCGCTATCAACGTTCAAGAAACCAGCAGAAATGCAACACTGATCTGTGGTCAAATTGCACATCCCCTTCGCAAAGTGAAACTTATGGCTGAGAAAGATCTTCCGGAATACGCGCGCGTCGTCGTCATCGGCGGTGGCATCATTGGCTGCTCGGTGGCTTACCACCTGGCGGAACTGGGCTGTGACGTGGTGCTGCTGGAACGCGACCAGCTCACCTCAGGCACCACCTGGCATGCCGCGGGCCTGATGACCACCTTTGGCTCCGGCTCGGAAACCACCATCAGCATCCGCAAGCATTCCATGGCACTGTACAAGCGTTTGGAGGCCGAAACCGGCCAACAGACCGGCTTCAACGGCTGCGGCTTCATCGAACTGGCGGCCGATGCCGACCGGATGGAAGAGTACCGCCGCATCGCCAATTTCAACCGCCTGCACGGCATGGACATTCATGAGCTGACGCCATCCGAGATCAAGACCCTGTTTCCCTTTGCCAACCTGGACGATGTCAGCGGCGGCTTTTACGCCGAGAACGACGGCCGCATCAACCCGGTGGACGTGACCATGGCCCTGGCCAAGGGCGCGCGCATGAAAGGAGCGAAGCTGTTCCAGAACACGCCGGTGACCGGGGTGCTGACGCGCAATGGCGCGGTGACCGGCGTGCGCACCGCCAAAGGCGAAATCCGTTCCGAGTTCGTGGTGAACTGCGCCGGCATGTGGGCGCGGCAACTGGGCGAGCAGAATGGCGTGGTCATTCCCAACCAGGCGGCCGAGCATTACTACCTGATCACCGAGAATGTCGAGGGCATCACCGCCGACCTGCCGGTGCTGGAAGACCCGTCCGTGCACGCTTACTACCGCGAGGAAACCGGCGGCCTGATGGTGGGCATGTTTGAACCCGATTGCGCGCCATGGAAGGTCGAGGGCATCCCCGACGATTTCTCCTTTGGCGAACTGCCGCCCGACTGGGACCGGCTGATGCCTTTCCTGGAAAAGGCCATGGAGCGCGTGCCGGTTTCCATGGAAGTGGGCATCCGCAAGTTCTTCTGCGGCCCGGAGAGCTTCACCCCTGATCTGGCGCCCGTCATCGGCGAAGCGCCGGAGCTGAGGAACTACTTCGTCGCGGCCGGCCTGAATTCAGTGGGCATCATCACCGGCGGCGGCATCGGCCGTGTGATGGCGCACTGGATCACCACCGGCAAGCCGGATGTGGATGTGACGGGCATCAACATCGACCGTTTTCATCCTTACCAGTGCAATCCGGAATACCGCCGCCAGCGCGCGCTGGAATCGCTGGGGCTGGTGTATGCCTGCCATTACCCCGACCGCTCGCCGAAAACCGCGCGCGGCGCGCGCAAATCACCGTTCCACGAACGGCTGGCGGCGCAACGGGCACACTTCCGTGATGTCAGCGGCTGGGAAAGTCCCGGCTGGTATGCGCCCGAAGGCCACGAACCGGTGGCGGACAAACTCACCTGGGGCCGCGCCAACTGGTTCCCGTGGTGGGCGGCAGAGCACAAAGCCTGCCGCGAGGGCGTGATCGCCATGGACATGTCCTTCATGGGCAAATTCCTGGTACAGGGCCGCGATGCCGGCACTTTCCTCGATTACATTTCCGCCAATGCCGTGAACGAGAAAGACGGCCAGATCACCTACACGCAATGGCTGAACGACGAGGGCCGGCTGGAAGCAGACCTCACCGTCATCCGCTTCAACCCGGAAAAATTCATGGTGGTAACCTCCGATATCGCTCACCGGCATACCGAAACGTGGATGAAGCGGCACGTTCGCGATGACCAGCATGTGTTCGTCACCGATGTCACCTCCAGCTACGGCCAGCTCAATATCCAGGGGCCGCGCTCGCGCGAACTGCTGCAGTCGATTACGCACGTGGATATGTCCAACGATGCCTTTCCATTCCGCTGCGTGAAGGAAATCGACATCGGCCTGGCGCGGGTGATCTGCGTGCGCATCACCTACGCCGGCGAACTCGGCTATGAACTGAATATTCCTGCCGAACAGGCGCTGCATGT
>CBFGWJ010000501.1:0-2269 GCA_965652335.1 uncultured Gammaproteobacteria bacterium
AACCTGGTGTACGACCGCGGCACCCTGTTCGGCCTGCAATCGGGCGGCCGCACCGAATCCATCCTGATGTCCATGCCGCCGCTGGTGCGCTGGGAGTACGGCTGGCAACCGCAACCCGGCAGCGCCGAGGCGGACCTCTACGAAAACTACCTGCGGCCACGCGAGTGGTTGGAACCTGAAGACACTCCTCCGAAATGAAACAACGCACAACGGCCCGCGCGGCCACCCAGCCCCCCAACAAGCGTGTTGGGCGGGTATCAAGCAGTTTTTTGTCCGTTCTGGCGGTACTGTTGCTGTGCTGCTCGCTTCACCGCCCGGCCTGGGCGGGCGCTGCAATCGCGGGCGATGAAAAGGAGGCGGTGCTGCAGCCCATTCAGGTTACCGCTATGCGCATCGCCAATCCCGAGCCTGCCGGCAGTTACGCGGCGGTGGCAACCGCCCTGCGTTACGACCCTCAAATCGACCTGCAGTCGCGTGGCTTAGCCGAAGGACAGTCAGATGTCACGTTACGCGGCGGCGTATTTGAAAACACCGGCTTCCGCATCGGCGCGGTGAGCATCTTCGATCCGCAGACCGGGCATTACTCGGTGGACCTGCCCATTGCACCCGAGCTGCTTTCGCAGGCCGAAGTGCTGACCGACGTGGACAACAGCCTGGCCTCATTCAATGCAGCCGTTGCCACGGTGAATTACCAACTCGCCGCCTTGCAGCCCGGGGGAAACATCCAGGCCGGATTCGGCAATGACAGCCTGCTGCACGGCAGCGTAATCAGCGCTTTCCGGCTCAATCCGGAAGGTGCCGTCGCCAGCTCGACCCTGGGTATTGCCGCCGCGGCATCCAGTGGCGATGGCACGGTGGCGTTTGGTGACCACGAGTTCAAACGCTTTTCGGCGCAGTACGAATACCGGCAGGATGCTGCCGTTACCCGCGTCCTGTTCGGTTACCAGGACAAGTTTTTTGGCTGGCCGGGCGCCTATACCGGCTTTGCGTCCCTGCCGGAAACCGACCACACCAAACTCGGCCTGCTGCTGGCCGACCATCGCCGCGAACTGCAGCGTGGCTGGTGGCAGTTGACCGCGGCCTACCGCTGGCTGGACGACGATTACGATTTCGACCGGCGCACGCCCGACCTGGGCGGCCCCGGTTCATTTGAGCACAAGACCCGCAATGTGGCGGTGGGTCTGGCTGGTGAACTGAACGGCGATGCGCTGGACTGGCTGTTCAGCGCCCAGCTTTCCGCCGACCACCTGGTGGAGTCGACGGACCTTACGGGTGGTGATTTCACCACGCGCAATTACTTCAATGTCGCCGTCGTGCCACAGAAATCCTGGAGCCTTCGCGAGGGTTCCCGGGTAATTCTGCGCGGCGGCCTGCGCGCCGATTTTTCCAACCGCGATGAAGATGCCTGGTCGCCGGTGGCCGGAATCCGCTGGGAGCAGGAGACGGCCAGCCATTCGCGCTGGCTGGCGCTGGAGTATACCGAGCAGACCCAGGTGCCTGGCTATACGGCGCTGAAATCACCGCCGCGCGGCCTGTTTGGCGGCAACCCGGACCTCGGGCGTGAGTACGCCGATACCCTTACGCTGAGCGCAGGGTTTGAAACGTCACAGGCCTGGGTGAAGGCGGCCGTTTTCCAGCGCCAGGATGATGGCCTGGTGGACTGGACCTACAGCCAAAGCGCGCCTTCATTGCGCCAGGCCAATCCGGTGGACCTCGAAGTGAACGGCCTTGAACTCGCCGGCGGCTGGCAGTCGCAAAAACTCGACCTGGTGGCCGCCGTGACCCTGCTGGACAAGGACGAGGATTATGGTTCAGCGCTGGTGGACGCCAGCTACTATGCGCTCAACTACGCACGCCAGCGCTATACCCTGGCGGTAATTTTCCGGCCGCTGGAAACGCTGGAGCTGCGACTCGACAACGAGTACCGCGAGCAACAGGAAAACCCCTTGCGCGCTGGTCCCGACCAGGCCTATCTCGGCGCCCTGTCGGCATACTGGCGAACGCCACTGGCGCGGGACCTGGGCCTGTCACTGGTGATCGACAACCTCACCGATGAGGATTTCCAGGAGTTCCCGGGCACACCGGCGGCAGGCCGGCAGTACAGCCTGAACGCCGCGCTTACCTGGTAGTTGTATCAACCTTCCAGTTCAATTCCCGTTACAGGACTTCTGGTCGTAAGTTCGTTCAAAAACTTTGTCAATTGAAGGCATGATCAGCCTGATGCATCTGTGATTGATGGCCTGGCCAGTGCATTGACGGGTGGTGAGCG
>CBFGWJ010000502.1:0-2264 GCA_965652335.1 uncultured Gammaproteobacteria bacterium
CGTCAGCAACGCCATGCATGCCGCGGCTGCCGCCTGGATGGCGGGCGTTTCGCCGCAGCGCATTGCCGCGGCATTGGGAACATTCGCCAGCACGATAAAGTCCTGTCGCGGCCGGCTGAACGAATTCACCGGGCTGCCGTACCGCGTGATCCTGGATTATGCCCACAATGCCGACGGATTCCGCATGATGAGTACTTTTCTGGACGCCCAGGAGGTTCCAGGCCGCAAAACCATACTGGTCCGGTTCACATCCGACCGCCGGGCCGCCGAACTCCGTGTAGCCATGGCCGAACTGGCCGGGCATTTTGACCAGTATGTGTGTACGAATTATCCGTCCAGCTTTCGCAAGGTGATCACCAAAAACGTGCCGGAACTTATTCAGGCAGCTTTGCTGGAATTTGGAGTCGAGGCGCGGGCCATCCAGGTGATACCGGATCACAGGAGAGCCCTGGACTGGACTTTGCACCAGGCACAGCCAGGGGATCTGCTGCTCCTGCTGCTGGCATCGGATGAGTTCGAGCCGGTTTGGGACCGGCTGGAAAACATGAAGAGCGCCCAGTATGCGAACCAGTATGCGAACCGGGATGCGAACCAGGATACGACCCTGGATTCTGCGCGTGAAACCACACCCGTGGTTACGGCTGACAGCTCAGCATGAACGCACCGAAACCGTGAAAATTGTCGACAGGATGCGCATGCCCGGCCCCAACCGCCGCGGCGGGCGCAGCATGGTGCAGTTCAAGATCAGCCTGCAACCCGGATGCGCCCGGGTGGGGGATGCGGATTCGCACGCGCTTCATGAGGTATTGCGGAACTGGTCGGTCGGGGTGACGGGAAATGCAGTGCCGGCGTTCACCCCGCCTGCGAGCGTTGCTGCAACCGGGCCGGAAGCAGCAGGCTGGAGCATCGCGTCCCTGGCGGTTTGGATACAGCAACAGGCCGGGCACCGGGTCAGCGAGTTCGGCGCGGAGGCAGACAGTGAAGAGCCGCTGATCTGGTTCTGGACTGAATACGATCACCCTGAGGTGGGGGAACGGGCTGCGGTTCTCGCGCTGGCTGTCGTGCGCCATGCGCTGGGGTTTCGCGGCGAGCATGGCTCAGCAGTCGTGCCCGGGCGGCAGCAATGGCATGAATTCCGGGAGTTCGCACAGGGCCGCTGCCTGCCACTGGAAACCAATGCCCTGGTGGCTGCTGCCGGCCGGCGTGGCATACCCTGTTTCAAGCTGGACCGTTATCCCTATGAACCGCTCGAAGGCGAATTCCGCATTCGCCCCAATGGCCTGCTGAGGCTGGGGCATGGCCGCCATTCCTGCGTGCTGGATGGAACGCTGTGCGTGAACCGCACAGCGCGCCAGCTTGCGATGCTGCGCGACCGGCAGGCTTTGCGCACAGCCTTGCGGACGGTGGGTGTTGCGCTTGAAGACGGAGAGGACGCTGGTGACCAGCAGGTGCTGGTGATCGGCGGCAGGCCCGTTGCCGTCGTAGGCGGAAGCCATGCCGCCAATCCACCTGAAATTCCTTCCCAAACCCGCGAGCAATGCGCTGCGGTGCACCGGAAGTTTGGCTTGCCGGTCTTTGCGGCGGCAATCACCGCCCATGGCGCGTGGCGCCAACTTGACCTGGCGCCCCGGCTGGAAACCTGGTTCCCGCGCCCAGGCCCGGAACTGGAGCGCGCCGCTGACCTGCTGCTGGAGCAGCTCTATCCAACCGGCAGCACGTGCCGCATTCCCATCGTGTCGGTGACCGGCACCAACGGCAAGACCACCACCTGCACCATGCTGCGGCGAATCCTGCTGCAGGCCGGCAAAACCCCGGTGGTGGAATGTTCCAACGGTATCTTTGTGGGCAACCGGCCCCAGGGCAGCCGTCGCGACTTGGGCCCGGCCTCCACCTGGTTCGCGCTGGAATCCACGGATGCGGATGTTGCGGTGTTTGAAGACTACTTCGGCCGCATCAACCGCTTCGGCTTTGCCTACGAATGGAGCGACGTGGCGGTATGCACCAATGTCACGCCCGATCATTTGCATCATTTCAACGTGCATACCCTGGAGCAGCTGGCCGAAATCAAGTTCGCAGTGATATCCCGCGCGCGCCATGGCGTTGTGCTCAATGCCGACAACGCCGGCTGCGCTGGCATGCTGTCGCGTGCCACCGCCCGCCGCAAGGTCGCGGTTTCGATGAGCTGCGACCGGGGCACGCTGGCTCGAGCACATTCAGGCGTGCAGCATTTCTGCGTGCTTGAGCAGCACGAGGGGCAGGACTAC
>CBFGWJ010000503.1:0-2255 GCA_965652335.1 uncultured Gammaproteobacteria bacterium
GCGTGGCGCCAGCCGCCGGGGTGAACGCCAGCATCACCGACATGGCCAAGTGGCTGCAGGCACAGCTGAGTGATGCGTCCGTGTTTGCGCCCGAAGCGCGGCATGCGTTGGTGGAACCGCGCGTGCGCACGCCGCGTGAACTGCACCGGCGTGAATGGGACAAGCTGCTCACCGATGCTCACTACGGCCTGGGCTGGCGTGTGTACCAGCTGGGTGACCGCCAGATTGCCTATCACAGCGGTTGGGTTTCGGGCTATCGCGCGGATATCGCCTATTCGCCCGGCGATGGGCTGGGAATCACCGTGCTGCTGAATGCCGAATCCTCCAGCATCAACCGGCTCACCACGCAATTCTGGCAGCTGGCGAGCGCGCGTCGACAGGCTAAACCGGCAGCTCCATAGTCCACTCACTGGATGGGGATGCATTGGCCGGTTTGGGTGCGGGCGGCGCCCACAGCCGCAACGGTGATGGCCGCCGGCGATCACGCGGCGGCGGTGAAACCGCCAGCTCCCTGCACCAGGCGGCAAACACCGAGATGGCCATGCAGGACAGCATTTCCTTGATGTCCAGTTTGCTGGCCTTGGGATTCTGCAGCAGGTACTGGTAATGATCATCCAGCGCTTCGGTGGAAAATATCGCCTGCGGGTTGCCGAGGTATTTTTCGCGGAAAGCCGGGTAAACCCGCCGGATCACATCCAGCCTCAGGTAGCGGATGGTGTCATCGCGGCCACCGCTGTAGAACCCGACTTTCTGTTTGGACGGCGGATACACCGGCGCGGCTTCGAGCAATTGATCACGCACGATGCGCTTGTCGAAAAACAGCTGCTCGTGCAATTCCGCCGGCACTGAGGCCAGCAGCTCCACCAGCCGGTGATCCAGGAAGGGCACCCGTGCCTCAACGCCCTGGCTTGAACTGGTGCGGTCTTCGTGCCACAGGTTGTAGTTCATCAACAGGCTGGTGCGCGACACCATTTCACGGTGGAAGTCGGTGGGAAAACCGTCATCAGGCTCCGCCATGAAGCTGTCCGCCAGCGACGGGCGCATGTAGGGCGGAACACCCCGGTCGATGCGCCGTTTGCCGGTGTGCAGGCTGGCCAGCTTCCTGCAGTAGTGCTGCCAGTCGGTAGTCGTGCTGCCGAAGCCGCGCGAATAGCCGCCGGTGAACTCATCTGCGCCCTGCCCAAGCAATATCACCTTCAGGCCCGGCAGGGCTGTCCTGGCATAGCGATGCAATTCCAGCTTGAGGAACCATTCCGGGTGGAATTGCGGCCGCTCCACGGCCCACACCAGGAATTCAAAATCCTCCAGGTCGAACTGCAGCTCGCCCAGCAGGGTCCGGGTGTCGTAATGCACCGGGTAATGCCTGAAGCCAAAGTGCTCGGCCAGGCGCAGGGTCTGTTCCACATCGCCCGTGGCCAGCGTGTTTTCCTCCACCACAGTGAAGCAGTGCAATTCCTGCCCGGAAGTCGCCGCCATGGCGGCCAGCAGGCTGGAGTCAATTCCACCGCTGAGGAACACGCCCAGCGGCACGTCGCTCATCAGTTGCCTGGAGACGCTGTCCTGCAACAGTTCGCCGTATCGCCGGCTCCACCATTGCGGGTCGCGGCTGCCCTGGTCGTTGGCTGCGGCAAAGAAATCCTGCACCTGCCAGTAGGTTTTGCGCGTGATGCCGCCGGCATCGCTGACAGCCAGGGCATGGCCACCGGCGAGTTGGTGAACTCCTCGCAGGAACGTGAGGTGCTGGTTGGTAAAACCCACGCTGTGCTCAAAATCCGCCCACTGGATGTCGCGCGGGCAGTCCGGATGCGCCAGCAGGGCCTTGAGCTCGGAGCCGAACAGCAGGCCTTTGGATGTCTCGGCATAAAACAGCGGCTTGATACCCAGCCGGTCGCGGGCCAGCAGCAGCCTGCGCCCGCGTGTATCCCACACCAGCAGGGCATACATGCCGTTCAGCGACTGCAGCAGTTCTTCCTCGCTCTCTTCGTAGAGATGTACCACCACCTCCGAATCGGACCGGCTGCCGAACCGGTGCCGCGACTTCAGGCGCTCGCGGATTTCCAGGTGGTTGAAGATTTCCCCGTTCACCACGCTCAGGATGCTGTGGTCTTCATTCCAGATGGGCTGTTGCCCACCCGCAAGATCGATGATGGACAGGCGCCGGAACACCAGGCTGAGATAGCCGTCATCATAAAACTGTTCGTCATCGGGGCCGCGGCGCGACAGCTGCGCCCCCATGGCGGCCAGGTGGGCCTGGC
>CBFGWJ010000504.1:0-2247 GCA_965652335.1 uncultured Gammaproteobacteria bacterium
GGGCAAATCGATCAACATCGCCTTGTCCGACCGTGGCTGGACTTCGCTGGCGAAAATTGGCATCGGTGATGCCGCCCGGGAGCAGGCCATACCGATGTACCACCGGGCCATTCATGCCCTGGACGGCAGCCTGAGCGCGCTGCCCTATGGACGGGAAGGCCAGGCCATCTGGTCGGTGTCCCGCGGCGGCATCAATTGCCATCTGCTCGACATCGCGGACCGCGAGCCGAATATCACCACGCATTTCAACCACCGGCTGGTGGACATCGACTTCAACTCGGCCGCCTGCACTTTCCAGGTTCGGGATGGAGGCGAGGCGGTCATCGATGCCGACTTTGCCTTTGGCGCGGACGGCGCCCATTCAAAAGTCCGCCGGCTGGCGCATGAGCTGCCCCGGTTCAGTTACAGCCAGACCTACATGCCGCAGTCTTACATCGAGCTGAACATCCCGGCCAATCCTGACGGTACCCACCGGCTGGAAAAGAACGCGCTGCACATCTGGCCGCGCAAGAATTTCATGCTCATCGCGTTGCCCAATACGGATGGCACCTTCACCTGCACCTTATTTCTGAACCATGCGGGCCAACCTTCATTCGAGGCATTGCGGGAACGCCTGCAGGTTGAGGAATTCTTCAACACCCACTTCGCCGATGCCATGGACCTGATGGAAAACCCGGTGGATGCCTTCATGGAAAAGACCGCGGCGCCATTGTTCCTGGTGCAGGTCTTCCCCTGGTCTTTCAATCGCAAGGTCGGCCTGATAGGCGATGCGGCGCACGCCATCGTGCCGTTTTACGGGCAGGGCATGAACTGCGGTTTTGAAGATTGCGCCGAGCTGAATGCCCTGATCGCTGAACACCGGCACGACTGGGAGCGGATTTTTCCAGCTTACGAAAACGCGCGCAAACCGAATGCGGATGCCATTGCCGAGCTGTCGAAACGGAATTTCATCGAGATGAGCGACTTGTCGGGTGATCCTGCGTTCCAGGTGCGCAAGAAAATCGAGGCGAAGTTCAGCGAACTCCACCCGGAGATTTGGACGCCGCTTTATTCCATGGTGACCTTCTCACCCGGGACACCCTATTCGCAAGCCCTGCAGCAGGGCGATGAGCAGAAAGAAATCATGGACCGGATCATGGCCTTGCCCCATATCGCAACGGACTGGAATGAACCGTACGTAATGGACCAGCTGCATGAAATGGCATCGAAGATTTTTGGAAACAGGCAGTGATCCCAACATTGGGCTGTCTGGCAGGCTCAGGGCTCGAATCCGTCGGCGAACACGGCCCCGAATGGCGTGTCAGTCGACCAGATTGGCCCCGAAGGATTGCCGCCCACGTGGATGACGCCGTCTGAGGGCCCTCCGGGCGCCGCCGAAGTGTCGCCGAGTACGGTGCCTTGAGCTTCGTCAAAGTGATACAGCGCAGCGGTTGAGGCATCGCTGCCAAATGGCGCGCCCGGCGGCGTAAACGGCGCATCGTATCGCCGCACGAAGGAAACGCGGAGTTCGTCCACCCAACCGCTGAACGAAGGATAGGCCGCTCCGGCATCGTGCTTTTCGGCGCCGATCACGAGCAAGGGATCATGGGTAGCGCCGGCACGCAGGTCGCGGTAGGAAATGTCGCCCGCAGGGCCGGTGGCGTCGCCATCAAATGCTCCGTCAAGCCAGATCACGATCTGCCCGTCGGTGGCGCGGCGCGTAAGCGCCAGGTGGTGCCACTGCCCATCGGCCAGGTGGGTGGCGCCACAGGCCGTCGCGCCGCCGTTGGAGTCGGCTGCGCCGAACATCACTTTCCCCTGCGCCAGTGAAACTCCCCAGTCTCCCCAGTCGCCAGCGCCGAAGATGTCGCGGTCCAGGAAGATGTTGCCATTGATCCAGTCGTCGTTGGCGCCGGTGCAGGAGAAATTGCTGGTGTTTTCGTCGGGCAGTGCCTTGAGCCACAGCTCGATGGTGAAGTCACCTGCGCCCACATCAACCGGGCGCTGCGGATTGTCCAGCGGGATGGCCACCCGATCGAGACCGGGAGCGGCGATGCCGTTGCCGAAGAAACGCAGCGAGCTGTCGGCAAATACCGGGCTGGCGATCAGCGCAGGGAGTATGGCCTGGAGGAATGGTCGCTTGAGCACGCTGCTGGCCTGTTGCTGACTGGTGGATATCCGGGTGGCATTATGCGTGCGCCAGTCTTGCAGAAGAAAGTATGGTAAGCAGTTCAGCACTTTCCCCGTATGCAAACCCTTCGGCAGATC
>CBFGWJ010000505.1:0-2238 GCA_965652335.1 uncultured Gammaproteobacteria bacterium
AAGTATTCCGCGATATTGCCGCAAGAAAGCCAGGTAAGACACTGAATATATTGACGCATTGTAATGCCGGGTGGCTGGCAACGGTAGACTGGGGTACCGCGCTGGCGCCGATGTACCTGGCGCATGATTCCGGAATGGATATTCATATATGGGTGGATGAAACGCGCCCGCGCAACCAGGGCGCCGCGCTCACCGCCTGGGAGCTGAAGTCGCATGGCGTGCCGCACAGCGTGATCGTCGACAATGCCGGCGGCCATTTGATGCAACGCGGCGAGGTCGACCTGTGCATCGTCGGCACCGATCGCACCACCCGCCGCGGCGATGTGTGCAACAAGATCGGCACCTACCTGAAGGCACTGGCCGCGCACGACAATGGCGTGCCGTTCTACGTGGCCTTGCCGGGGCCCACCATCGACTGGAGCCTGCGCGATGGCCGGGAGATTCCCATCGAGGAACGCGATGCCACGGAGGTGACGGAAGTCTGCGGAATGAATGGCAGCGGCGAGGTGCAGGCGGTAAAAATCACCGCGCCTGGTGTCAGCGCGCGCAATTACGCGTTCGATGTGACGCCCTCCCGGCTGGTCACCGGCCTGATCACCGAACGGGGGGTGTGCGAGGCCAGCGAAGCCGGACTGCTGGGCCTCTACCCGGAGATGGGATCCTGAGCGCCAACCCCACGCAGCGCGAGGCCCTCATCGCGACGGCCATCGCCATGAACGACAGCGGCATCAACGTCGGCACCACCGGCAACCTCAGCCTGCGAACGGAAGAAGGCATGCTGGTCACGCCCTCGCGCATTCCTTACGCCGACCTGCAGCCCGCGGACATCGTGCCGGTGGCGCTGGATGGCAGCTGGCCGGCAGGTCAAAACCCCTCCAGCGAATGGCGCTTCCACCGCGATATCTACCTGAACCGCCCCGATGCCCTGGCCATCGTACACGCCCATCCGGTGTACTGCTCGGCGCTGGCCAGCCTGCGCCGTGGCATTCCCGCGTTCCACTACATGGTGGCGGTGGCCGGCGGCAAGGACATCCGCTGCTGCGGCTACGCCACCTACGGCACGCAGGAATTGTCCGATCTGGTGATCGAGGCATTGCAGGGCCGCAAAGCCTGCCTGATGGCCAACCACGGCCTGGTGTGCCTGGAGTCCAGCCTGCCGCGTGCGCTGGCGCTGGCCGTTGAGGTGGAAAACCTGGCCCGCACTTATTGCCAGGCGCTGCAGATCAGCGAACCGTTCATACTGGATGACGAGGAAATGCAGCGGGTGGTTGAAAAGCTGGGTGGCAAAGGCAGCAACGCCTAGCGTTACGGCCTAGCGCCAGGGAATGTCCTCGTGCCGTGCGCGCCGCACGGCAATCCGCTGGTTTTTACCGGCCATCACCTTGACCTGGTAAAGGGTTTCGCGCCACAGCGACATCCCCTCGCTGCCTTGCCAGCTTTTGCGGTAGAGCCTTTTCACCGCCCGCAGTGCGTCGGGTGAGCGTTGCAGCAATGCCTGCGCCAGCTGTTCCGCTTGGGCCTGTGCATCCTCGCTGACCGCTGTCAGCAATCCGAGCGACAGGGCTTTTCCGGCGCTGAGCACTTCCGCGGTCATGGCCAACAGCAGGGCCTGGTCGCGCGGCAACAACTCGCGCAGCGCGAGCGTGCCGCCCATATCCGGAATCAAACCCCAGCGGCCCTCCATGATCGACAAAGTAGCGCCGCCATCGGCCAGCCGGAAATCCGCACCCAGCGCAATCTGCAGGCCGCCGCCCCAGCAGTTGCCGTGAATGGCGGCGACCACCGGCACCTTCAACCGTCGCCAACCGACGCTGACGCGTTGCGCCAGATTGGGCCCGAACGGCCACCACTTTCCCAGCAATTTCAAGGGACTGACGCGCTTTTGAAACATCGACTTCACATCCAGCCCGGAACTGAAATCCGGCCCTGCGCCGCTGAGGATCACCACCCGAACGGTGCGATCACGGGCGATGGCTTTTTGCGCATCGACAATGGCGCGGAACATGTCGAGGTCGAGCGCATTGCGTTTGTCCGGGCGGTTCAGCACCACGCGGGCAATGCCCTCGCTGATGTCCAGGTCGACCCGTTGGCGGAAATTTTTCATGGCTGGAGTTTATCCCAAATACTCGACGCCCTGAGCCTCGTTATACTGCACTCACAGAAATTCCCGGAACTGCCCATGAGCTCTTTTTCAATCGACCAACTGAACAGCAAGTTACCCAGCAAGTTACCCAGCAA
>CBFGWJ010000506.1:0-2237 GCA_965652335.1 uncultured Gammaproteobacteria bacterium
GCAGGGCTTCCAGCGGTGCGGTCAGGGAACGCGCCAGGAAAAAACTCACCAGTGCGCTGATCAGAGCGCCCGCCAGGATACGCATCGCCGTGCCATCGGGCCCGGGCGCGAGGATGGTGGTGGGCGGTATGCGGTCCACCAGGTAAATGGTGTGCTGCCCGCCATCAGCGGATTGCACGGTTTCAGACTCCATGCGCCCATGGCGCGCGCGCAGTGCGCCCAGGATGGCATCGCGGCCGAGAATCTCCATGTCGTCCTCATCAACCACGAAAATGTAGTTGCGCGACATGCGTGGAATCTCGATCAGTTCTTCGCGCGCTGCGTCTTCCCCAGCGGTGGAGAGCGTGATCTTGAGCCTCTGGGCAATGCGGAACATGCCGCGGGAGAATGTGTTGGCCGGTTCTTCGGCCCACTGTTCGCGGGCCAGCTTGTCATTCAGGAGGCCGATGGCGGCTGAAAAGCCGACGATGCTCAGCCACATCGTCAGGAACAGCTTCCAGAACAGGCGCGACAAGGTTCAGGACCTAGGGTCTGTTGACGCTATTTGGTTCATTGATGTTGCACCTGAAATGGGCCCTAGCCAACACGGTACTGGTAGCCAATACCACGGATGGTTTCGATGCGGTTTTCCCCGTTGGGGCCCGGGCCCAGCTTGCGCCGAAGGTTGCTGACATGCATGTCCACGCTGCGATCATGCGCCACCGGTTCACGGCCCAGGGCATCCACATACAGGTCGCGCTTGCTCACCACGGCGCCACCGTTCTGCAACAGCGACTGCAGGATGCTGAATTCCGTACTGGTGAGTTCCACTGGTTCACCCCTGAGCAGCAGGGTGCGGCTGCCCTGGTTCAGTTCCAGGTCGTCGATCTGGATGATATTTGAAGTTCCGGTTCCGCCCGAGCGGCGCAGCACGGCGCGGATGCGTGCCAGCAGTTCGCGAGGGTTGCAGGGCTTGGCCACGTAATCATCGGCACCCAGCTCCAGCCCCAGGATGCGGTCCAGGTCATCCCCGCGCGCCGTCAGCATGATCACCGGCAGGCGGCTGTCGCGGCGCAGTTCCTTCAGCACATCCAGCCCGTTCATCTCCGGCATCATCACATCCAGCACCACCAGGTCGGGACGCGTGGAATCGATGGCCTCCAGTGCGGCCTTGCCATCGTGGGCCACCTGCACATGGAAATCTTCCGACTCGAAAAATTCCATCAACAGCTCGCACAACTCGGTGTCGTCATCGGCAATCAAAAGATTTGTCTGCATGGGATCGGTTCTGTCAGCACTTTACTGACCGCATTCTATCCAATCCGGCGGGGCATGGCAGAAAAAAAAGGGCGCACCGTAGTGCGCCCGAGGGACTTCGAAACTGCGGGGACCAGATTATTCGTCTACAAAAATCGTCCAGTTGTAGTGCCAGGCTGAATCAGCGCTACGTACTGCGCCAGCCCAGTCTACCTTCTCAAAGAACTCGCCGAACTTCATCGGGTCGATGTCTTTTCCTGACAGGTATGAAGCACCTTCAGGCGGATAGACATTCGTCAGGTTGGAAGCGATTTCTTCATTGCCCGTCTGTGCGTTGATGAAGTCAGCTGTGGTCCATGGCTCACCACCTTCATCGGCCTCAACGAAGCTGTTACCGCAATCAAAAATGGTGTTCTCGAAAGTCAATACGCCAGTGAGATTGGCCGGAGTGCCTGCCGCCGTAAACGTGGCAGCGCTGTCGATATCCAGGCAATCCTTGAAGCCCGTGACCACCATGTTGGTGAAATTGCCACCGGTGCCACGGCGCGGATTGATACCCAGTTTGCTGGCCTTGCCGATCATGGTGATGTTGGCAACACGTGGCTGGGCGCGCGGCGTGGCATCGTTGTCCTGCTCCAGGTTATCCAGCTCCATGCCCCGGTCGGTTTCGACGGCCTCATCCTGGATCTGTTTGACAATGGCGTACTGAATGCCGCCGCTGTAGCCCATGGTCCAGTCGATGCTGTCATCCTGGATATCGGTCAGGATCAGGTGCCTGGCGTTGACGGTTCCGCCGAAGAACTCGATACCATCATCTGCGTTGCGGTGAACCTGGACATAATCCACTACCGTACCGTTGCCTACACCCTGCAGGGCGATACCATTCAGCTCGTCCTCGTCGGTGAACTTGATGCCGGCGAACTGCACGCGAACATAACGCAGCACACCGGAGCTGTCATAAGGATCATCGCCGCCAAAGGTGCCGCTGTTGCCTTCGCCCA
>CBFGWJ010000507.1:0-2236 GCA_965652335.1 uncultured Gammaproteobacteria bacterium
CTGCCCACCCGCCGGTGCATCAGGCGGCTGATATCGCCGGTGCCGCCGGCCAGGTCCAGCACGCGATCACCACGCCGCACGCCGCTGTTGGCGACAAAATCACGCTTCCACAAACGGTGCACGCCCAGTGACATGAAGTCGTTCATCAGGTCGTACTTGCCCGCGACGGACGTGAAAACCTGGCCCACCAGGCCGGTCTTGGCAGTGACAGGCACTTCCCGGTAACCGAAATGGGTGGTTTCTGGCGGCGTATCGCTCATATTGTTCCTGTCGGTGAGGCAGAGCCCTGTCTGGAATCGCGGTATTCATTGTACCTGCCCCGGCCGGCTTTCGGGCAATTTGCCCGCGGTTCCAGGCGTGGCCTTTATCCGGGCAGCGGGTGTTAGAATCCCGAACGTGGCTGGTATACAGACTGCCCAGCCTGAACCCACAGCGAACTTGTTGATTGATCCAGAAGTTCGTGCCTGACCAGGGAGATCAACAGGCCCGGATGGAACACGATGCTGACCTCGCCCTGCAGATTGCCCTGATACTGGGCTTGGGCGCATTTTGCCAATGGCTGGCCTGGCGGATGCGCATCGCGGCCATCCTGCCTCTATTGCTGGCCGGGCTGTTGCTGGGCCCGGGCATGGGTGTGCTCGACCCTGACGCATTTCTGGGTGACCTCTTGTTCCCGGTGGTTTCGCTGGGGGTTGCCATCATCCTGTTTGAGGGCAGTCTCACCCTGCGCCTGTCGGACATTCGCAATGTCACGTCCATCATCCGCAACCTGACCAGCATCGGTGTGCTGGTTACCGCGGCGGTGATGGGCGCCGCGGCGCACTACCTCGTGGGGCTGGACTGGCAGCTTTCGTTGTTGTTCGGCGCACTGGTTTCGGTTACCGGGCCGACCGTCATCATGCCGATGCTGCGCAGCATCAAACCTACTTCGCGGATAGCCAATATCCTGCGCTGGGAAGGCATCCTGGTGGATCCCATCGGAGCGGTGCTGGCGGTGTTGTTGTTTGAACTGATCATGACCGGGCAGAGTTCCGAGTCATGGATGGAATTCGGCAAAGTCATCGTGATGGGCTCAGTGTGGGGTGTTTCCGGCGGCGTGGTGTTGGGCGCCATGTTCAAACGCCACTTGCTTCCCGATTACCTGGAAAACTATGCCGCCCTGGCTATGGTGTTGGTGGTGTTTTCCGCGTCGAATTCGCTGGGCCAGGAATCCGGCCTGATTGCTGTGACGGTCATGGGCATTGTGCTGGCCAACAGCAGGGGGCTGAACGTGAGCGAGCTGCTCAGCTTCAAGGAGCACCTGACCGTGGTGTTGATCTCCATGCTGTTCATCATCCTGGCGGCCCGCCTGAAGCTGGAGCAGCTGGCCATGCTGAGCGTCTCTTCCCTGCTGATCCTGGCGGTTGCGCTGTTCCTTGCCAGGCCGCTGTCGGTATTGCTGTCGAGCCTGGGCACCAGTATCAATTTCAGGGAAGGGGCGCTGCTGGCGTGGATTGCACCGCGCGGAATCGTGGCTGCGGCGGTGTCCTCGCTGTTTGCGCTGAAGCTGGAGGGGAAAGTTGAAAATGCAGAATTGCTGGTGCCGCTGACGTTCGTGGTGATCATCGGCACGGTGCTGATCCAGGGGCTGACGGCCCCATGGCTGGCCCGCCGGCTCGGATTATCCAGCGCCGGCGAACAGGGGGTGATGATCAGCACCACCAACAAAGTCGCATTGGCGATAGGCGAAGCGCTGCACAAGAACGGCATCAAGGTATTGGTGGCCGATACCAGCCGGGCCGGTTTGCAGGAAGCCCGCATGATGGGGCTGAACACCTATTTTGGCAATCCATTGTCGGAGCATGCCGATCGATTCATGGACCTTGGGGGCTACACCGACCTGCTGGCTCTGTCGAGAAACCCCGAAGCCAATGCCATGGTGTGTTCGCATTTCCGCCACGACTTTGGATCAAGGCATGTATACAGCGTGCAGCCGGCCAGTTCGGAGGAAGACAACCAACGCAAGGAACTGGCCCAGCCGCTGCGCACCAATATCCTGTTCGCCAAGGATGCCACCTGGTCCAAACTGGCCAGCCTGCTGGGGCAGGGCGCACGTATCCGCTCCACCCAGCTGACCGAGGAATACGATTTCGAGGCTTACCGGATTGCCCAGAAAAACGGCTTCGTTCCCCTGTTTGCCCTGAATGAAAAAGGGCGGCTGCGGATTTTTTCCAGCGACAGCCAACTTGAACCTCAA
>CBFGWJ010000508.1:0-2235 GCA_965652335.1 uncultured Gammaproteobacteria bacterium
GCCACCTGGCAGGGCATGGGCAGCGTGGTGCCAGCGGAACTGGTACCGGCAGATGCACGCCTGACTGCGCTGACGCCTGAACAACAGGCCACATTCAAATCTGAATTGAATGCCCTGATCGCCAGCCGGATTGTCGGCGGCTTTGAGCGCCTGGTGGCTGCGCTGGGAGAGGACTATGAAGCCAGCGCACCTGATGCGGTTGGGCTCAGCCAATATCCGGGAGGGCTGGAAGTCTACAAAAGGAAAATCCGCACCGAAACCACCCTCGACCTGACCCCCGAGGAAATTCATGATCGCGGCTTGGACGCAGTGGCGGATATTTCCGCGCGGATGGCCGCCATTCGCAATGAACTGGGATTTGAAGGCACTTCGGAGGAATTCCTGGTGAAAATCCAGCAGGATCCGGCTTACATCGCTCAATCACCCGAGGAAGTGGAAGATCGGTTCATGATGTACATCCACCGCATCGAACCGAAACTGGACAGTTATTTCAAATACCAGCCCAAGGCCGCTTACGGAGTCAGGCGCCTGCCGCTGGCCGCGGAAGCCGGAATGACCTATGGCTACTACAACCCACCCAGCCCGGATGACCCCACCGGCTATTACAACTACAACGCCTCCGACCTGCCCAACCGCAGCCTGGTGTGGGCAGGTTCGCTGATCTATCACGAACTGCTTCCCGGTCACCATTTCCACATGGCGACCCAGGATGAAAACAAGGCCCTGCAGGATTTCCGCAGGAAATATTCGGTGGCGGCTTTTACAGAAGGTTGGGCGGAGTATGCCGCCAGCCTGGCGATCGAGATGGGCATGTATGAATCACCCATGGAACTCTACGGGCGCTATGTAGGAGAAATGTTCCTGGCGACGCGCCTGGTGGTTGATACCGGCATGAATGCGCTGGGTTGGTCCTTGCAGGATGCGCGCGATTACATGCGGCAATATGTCATCCAGGCCGATTCGGAAATCGATTCGGAAACGCTTCGTTACTCAACCAGTATCCCGGCGCAGGCCCTGGCCTACCGGCTGGGTTATGAAAAGCACTGGGAAATCCGGCGCAAGGCCGAGGCTGCGTTGGGCGGTAACTTCGACATCCGTGAATACCACAATGTGGTGCTATCAGATGGCGCCAAGCCGCTGCCCGTGCTGGAAGCCAAGGTCGACCGGTATATCGCTGAAACTCTGCAATAAAACCGAGCCATCATACCCACGCACGAAGCGGCGGTTTGGCACACGGATGTGCCAACATTTTCAATGATTGAAAATCATTGAAAAT
The DNA here is from genome assembly GCA_965652335.1 of uncultured Gammaproteobacteria bacterium. Taxonomy (GTDB): domain Bacteria; phylum Pseudomonadota; class Gammaproteobacteria; order Xanthomonadales; family SZUA-36; genus JAWXBM01. Next base: position 1,277 of record CBFGWJ010000508.1, read on the forward strand.
GAAGCAAAGCGAAAATCACACTTTTTGTTTTGCGTGCCCGGATGATCCAGGGATGGATCATTCCGGGCCACAAACAATCACACACGGATGTGCCAACATTTTCAATGATTGAAAATCATTGAAAATGAAGCAAGACAAAAATCACATTTTTTGTTTTGCGTGCGCGGATGATCCAGAGTTCAACTAATAAGCCACCGCGTCGCTGTTGTTGCGGTTATGTGAACCGGCTTCCAGTTTGCCGGTTTCCGGGTCACGGCTGATGGCCACCCATTTGCCTTCGCCGCCCATTCGCACATCTTCAAAGGGAATCTCCCGGTACGCTATGCCCAAAGCGTCGAGCACAGCCTTGTCAAAACGTCCTTGCGGAACCTGCACAGTGGACTGGAAGGTGGTGTAGTCCGTCGCGGGCATGAAGAAGTCCGCGGTGTTGATGGCTTCGGCCACACTCATGCCGTACTGCGTGTAATTGAGCAGGCACTGGAAGGTGCGATGGTGCAGGCCGGAACCCATGGAAGCAAAGCCCAGTACCGGCTTGCCTTCCTTGAACAGGATGCCGGTTTCGGTGGGCGACGGCAGCCGGCTTCCGGGAGGGATACGGGCGATGGCGGCCTGCTGGAAACTGGCCGCATCGGAGATGGAGATGCCATCCACAAAGATCCCCGTCTTGCCCCAGTACACGGTATTGATGGTGTGAGTGATGGCGGCGATGTTGCCCTCTTTGTCGATGGCCACCACATCATCCGAACTCTTGGGTCCCTGGTCTATCCAGCGGCTGAGCGTTGCACCGGCCTGCATGCGCGACCACAGGTCCCTGGCGTGTTCTCTGGTGATACGCGCTTCGGGCGAAGTGTCGAGACCGGGGAATGTTTGCGCAACCAGTTCGGGCGGCAGCAAAGGCAGGAATCCCATCTGGGTGATGTCCAGCGCCTTGCGCAACGCCACCGGCGACTCGGTGAAAT
>CBFGWJ010000509.1:0-2235 GCA_965652335.1 uncultured Gammaproteobacteria bacterium
ATCCGCCGGCGCTCACCGTCACGCCCGGCGCCAACGAGCCGGTTTCAAACAGGTTGACGCTGTCCGCCAGTTTCAGCGCCGTGTTGCCGGGCGCGGAGCCAATCGCCGTGTACCGCTCTTCGGGGCTGTAAACCGCGGAAATCCCGAACCGGGTTGCCAGTTCATCATGCATCTCCCAGTCGCCATACGTGCCCCGCGGCCCGAATTCATGTGTGGTCGGCATCCACCAGACCGAGCCACCGTAGGTGAACTCGCGGTCCAGCTGGGATGCAGTGGTGCCGAGGATGCTCGAGCTGTTGCCCATGGTGGCGCTGTACCACAGGCCTGGTGCGACCTCGCCATTGGCATACAAGCCCTGGGTGAAGAACGGCCGGAAGAATTCATCGGCCATGACCCGGTCATGCCCCAGCCAGTACGGGTGCGAACCCTGCATGGAGCGCGAGCCGGGATTGCCGAAGATGCCGCCGTACAGGTTGAAACTCCGGTGGAACTGGTAACCGATATTGGCGAACAGGGCATCCTGGTCCGTGGCTGTCACGGTCCACCAGGTGACGGTGTAACGGAGTTTGGGAGTACCCACCCAGCCGTTCAGCCAGACCAGGATGCGGTGGGAATAGATATCCTGGCGGCCATCAACCGGGCGCTCGCGTCCCAGGTGGTCGGTGAATACATCATCGTCATCCATCTGGTTCATGTAGCGCAGCAGGGCATAGCCGCTGATCGACATTTCGCCATACTCGTTCTTGCCCAGGAGGAAACCCTTGCCGGGGTCGAAATAGCCCCAGGTTTCATTCGCCGGATCGGCTTGCCTGGCTTCGTGCCTGTTTACCTCCGAAGGTATTTCAGTAGCTTGCACGACAACAGGTTGCAGGACTTCAGCCTCGGCGCCGGACGCAATGGCATCAACCACCTCAGGTTTCGGTTCAGGCATGGCGCCGGATTTTGCACCGGGTGTTCCGGCCACTGCGAACTCAGCACCACAACCGTCGAGCACCCAGACGCCGGCATCGTCGTAACCCCAGGTCTTGCCCAGGAGGCATGCTCCGCTACCCACCGAGCGCGTCATCAGCACACCGGCAGACGTGTTGGCCGCACAATACTGCCGCTCACCTTCCGCCGAAGTACAGGTCAGCGCCATCGTGCCTTCCGCCTGGGTATCCAGGCTCAGGGCAAGCAGCACAGCAGCTACACAGAGTCCTGTGGGTTGCCTGCGGTTCATAACTGATCTCTTCTCGTTTCCCCGAAAGTTTCGACCGACAGGACCTGGAGGCCGGCCGGGATCACACACCATCGCAAGACCTGGTTTTTGGCCAGGTTGGTACGGAACAGACTAAGTGCGGCGGGTAAACGGCGTAACTCGTAATTCTTCCTGTCCCTTACACGGAGAAACCATAGGGTATGGGCTGCCTGGTAGCGGATCATCCGGTGCATCAGGTTGGGAGGTAACGCCAAGGCGCGAAACCGGGAATCTTCCTCGACCAAGCCAGTAAATTTTCGAGTAGTGATGAAGGGCGAGGGGGAATCTACTGTCAGGCACACCAAACCCGCAGTATCGCGGGTATCTCCGAGTTTGCCAGCGACACGAGGAATGAGCCGCAAAATGCCGACCTGCGCAATTCTGGCCGACCGTCACCTGGGACTTGCTGAGGGCGTACGCGGCCTGCTGGAAGCAACCTTTGACACCGTGTATGTGGTGGCCGACCTGGAGTCTTTGCGTGAAGGCGCGAGGCGCCTTTTACCAACGGTGATTGTGTTGGACCTGCCGCTTGCGGGTGGCGACGTCAACGAACTGCTGCACGAGATCCGCGAAGTGTCACCAGCTTCCCGGGTAATGGTATTGACCGTTCACGACCAGGCCACCGTGGCGAAACTTGCTCTCGCCGCCGGCGCCAGCAGTGTGGTGCTGAAGCGATGTGTCAGCAGTGACCTCTTGCCGGCAATCGATGCTGTGATGCTGGGCAAGAAGTTCGTTTCACCCTATTTCGGCCTGGCCTGTCACTGAATCGCATCCAGGGCTGAGCCTTCAGGTATGGGCCGGCCCAACGTGAACTGCAGCTCCCAGGTACTGCTGTCGCCTTCCACGTAACCCAGCGACAGGATGAATGGCCCAACCGGAGTGCTGCCATTGAGCGAACCGGCGATGCCATAGTGTGTCCCCGAGGCCTGCAACAGTTCCCGGCCGGTCATGCGGCCCGCCTGCAGGCGCAGCCCGGCATACAAAGCCTGGCCCAGCAG
>CBFGWJ010000510.1:0-2223 GCA_965652335.1 uncultured Gammaproteobacteria bacterium
CCAGCCGGTCTTTCTCGCGTGGCAGGAACAGGATGACATGTTCGGGCAGGCTATCACCGTTGGGCAACAGTCCGAACCCGGATTCGATTCCAGCGGCTGCGAGGTATTGCTGGTCACCGAAATCCTGTGTGAAGGCTTTCACGGAAGCTGCGCCTGCGCGCAACAGTTCCGCGGCCAGGGCATCGCGCGGCGGGTTGAGCAGTAAAACCCGGGCCGACTGCAGCGCGTTGCTGTGGCGCAGGACAAGTTCGCTGGTCAGATGCATGGTTGGTCAGCGGGCGGCGTTTCGGATTGTCTCGCGTGGCGCTTGATGCAGCAGGCAGGTCGCCGCGGATCTTCCAGCATCGTGGTTGTTGTGTCGGGGCTGAAGCCCCTCCTACCGCGCGGGGTTATTTTGTCGGGGCTAAAGCCCCTCCTACGGCGCGGGGTTGCTGGGTCGGGGCTGAAGCCCCTCCTACGCCAGGTGGCCTGCCAGGTCATAGTCATCCGCGCTTTCGATCTTCACTTTGACCAGCGCCCCGGGCCGCAGGGAACCGCCGTCGCGAATGGTTACGATACCGTCGATCTCCGGTGCATCGGCCTTGCTGCGTCCGATGGCGCACTCGCCGGCGCTGTCATTCACGATGCGGTCCACCAATACTTCCTGTACCGTGCCCACGCGGGCCTGCAATCGCTGACGGCTGATCACCGCCTGGGTTTGCATGAACCGTTCCCAGCGCTCCTGTTTCAGGTCTTCAGGCACAGGGTCGGGAAGCTCGTTCGCAGCCGCGCCTTCAACGGCCGAGTAGGTAAAGCAACCCACGCGGTCGAGCTGGGCTTCCTGCAGGAAATCCAGCAGTTCCTCGTATTCAGCCTCGGTTTCGCCGGGAAAACCCACGATGAAGGTGCTGCGAATCACCAGTTCCGGGCAGATTTCCCGCCAGCGGCGAATCCGCTCCAGGGTGTTTTCCGATGCGGCCGGGCGGCGCATGCGCTTCAGCACCGCGGGGCTGCCGTGCTGGAAGGGAATATCCAGGTAAGGCAGGATGCGGTTTTCCGCCATCAGCGGAATGATTTCGTCCACATGTGGGTAGGGGTAGACATAATGCAGCCGCACCCAGGCGCCCATGCTGCCCAGGCCTTGGCACAGCTCTTTCATGCGGGTCTTGACCAGTTGGCCGCCCCAGAAGTCTTCCTGGTATTTCACGTCCACGCCATAGGCTGAGGTGTCCTGTGAAATCACCAGCAACTCGCGCACGCCGGCGTTCACCAGCCGCCGCGCTTCGGCCAGCACCTGGCCAATGGGGCGGCTGACCAGCCTGCCGCGCATCGAAGGAATAATGCAGAAGCTGCATTTGTGGTTGCAGCCTTCGGAAATTTTCAAATACGCGTAATGCCGCGGCGTCAGCTTGATGCCGATGCTGTCGCTGGCAGCCCTCCGGGCCGGCACCAGCGAAGTGAACGGGTCAAAATCCTCCGGCATGGGCGCATGCTGGTGGATGGCGCCCACCACTTCCTCGTACTGCTGCGGGCCGGTAACCGCCAGCACTTTCGGGTGCACACGGGTGATGTCGCTGGCATTCTTGCCCATGCAGCCGGTCACGATTACGCGGCCGTTGGCTTCCAAAGCCTCGCCGATGGCTTCCAGCGACTCGGCCTTGGCGCTGTCGATGAAGCCGCAGGTATTGACCACCACCACATCGGCGCCGGCGTAATCGGGGCTGATCTCGTAGCCATCGGTGCGCAGCTGGGTGAGGATGCGCTCGGAATCCACCAGTGCCTTGGGGCAACCAAGGCTGACAAAACCGACTCTGGGAGCTTGGCTCATGGCGGGCTCAATCCTGCTCAATCCGCGACATCGGGTTCAAAGAACATCCAGCGGATTTCCGCAAACTCCGCGCGCAGGCTGGCCTCAGTGCGGTTGATGGATTTGAGTGAATCAGGCGCTGACATGAAAGCGATACCCGGCTGGGGCCGAAGAATGGCGGGCATTATGACGGAATTGGCTTCAGGTCGCGAGTATGGCGGTTGCCGGTCGCGGCAGCTGTAGGAGGCGCTTCAGCGCCGACAGCGTTGGGTCGCGGCTGAAGCCGCTCCTACAAAAAAAGGCGCCCGAAAAAAGGGCGCCTGTGAACGATAACCTTGAAGGTGTCAGGGATTGTCAGGAGGTTCAGGGGCTTTGATGATCTCATGCAGTCCCATCAGGGCACCCAGCCGGTTATCAGGTAAAACCGCTTTCAGGGT